>JAHUZY010000472.1 GCA_019264505.1 Phenylobacterium sp.
GCCTACCTGGCGGCCGCCGTCGACGCCATGATGCAGGCCCCGGCCCTTCGCCCGGCCGTCGAAGGCGCGGTGGTCGCCAGACTGGCCCGCGCCCAGGCCGAACGTCGCGACACCGCCGCCCGCAAGGCCGCCGCCACCAAGGTCGACTTCTTCACCATGGTCCGCACCCGAGGCCCCCAATGAGCGTCGCGACCCTCGATCTCAGCCGCATCGCCCCGGCCTTCGCCGACCCCGTCCGCGAGAGCCAGGCGGTGTTCCGCGAGGTGATGGAATGCATGGCCCGCCCCGGGCGCATCACCCGCTTCGACCGCGCGCCCCAGGCTCCGAACGGTCTGGGCAAGGCGGCCGGCGCCGTGGCGCTCACCCTGTTCGACTTCGAGACCCTGGTCTGGCTCGACCCGGCGCTCGCCGAGTCAGAGGCCGAAGCCTGGCTCCGCTTCCACTGCGGCTGCCCGCTGACCACGGACGCTCAGAGCGCGGCCTTCGCCATCGTCACCGACATGGCCAAGGCTCCGAACCTGGCCGCCTTCAACCAGGGCGACGCCAAGTACCCGGACCGGTCCACCACGGTGATCCTGCAGATTGCGTCCCTCGAGGGCGGCCCGACGGTGACCCTCAGCGGCCCGGGCATCCAGACCACCACCGACATCGCGCCCCAGGGCCTGCCCCAGGACTTCTGGACGCAGATCGAGACCAACCAGGCGCAGTTCCAGTTCGGCGTCGATGTTCTGCTGGTCGCTGGCGACCAGCTGCTCGCCCTGCCGCGCACCACAACCGCTCAGATCAAGGGAGGCTGACATGGCCTATGTTTCCGTCAAAGGCGGCGAGAAGGCGATCACCCACGCTCACCAGTGGCTGGCCGAAGATCGCCGCGGTGATCAGTCGGTCACCGAGCTGGAAGTGGCGCAGGTCCGCGAGCAGCTGTCGCTGGCCGTCGACCGGGTGATGAGCGAGGGCTCCTGCTACGATCGCGACCTGGCCGCGCTGGCGGTCAAGCAGGCCCGGGGCGACCTGCCCGAGGCCATCTTCCTGCTGCGGGCCTATCGCACCACCCTGCCCCGCTTCGGCGCCTCCCTGCCCGTGGAGACCGAAGCCATGGCGGTGCGCCGCCGCGTCTCGGCCGCCTTCAAGGACATTCCCGGCGGCCAGGTGCTTGGCCCCACCTTCGACTACACCCATCGCCTGCTCGACTTCGCCCAGGCGGCCGAAGGCGGCGTAGCGCCTGAGCCTGCGCCCCAGGCTGAGGAACCCCAGGCCTATCCCATGCCCAACATCGCCTCGGTGTTCCGCCATGAGGATCTGCTGGAGCATGACGTCCGCGCCGACGAGGCGCCCGAGCCCTACGACCTGACCCGCCGGCCGATGAAGTTCCCCGCCGACCGCGACCAGCGCCTGCAGGCCCTGGCCCGCGGCGACGAGGGCTTCCTGCTCAGCCTGGCCTATTCCTCGCAGCGCGGCTGGGGCTCGACCCACCCCCTCTGCGGCGAGATCCGCATGGGCGAGGTGGCCGTCGAATTCGTCCCCGACGAGCTCGGCTTCGCCATCGAGATCGGTGAAGTCACCCTGACCGAGTGCACCATGCTGTCGGGCTTCGCCGGCTCGGCCGAGCGTCCGCCGCAATATACCCGCGGCTATGGCCTGACCTTCGGCCATTGCGAGCGCAAGGCCATGAGCATGGCCATCGTCGACCGCGCCCTGCGTCACCGCGAAGTGGGCGAACAGGCCGACGCCCCGGTGCAGGACGAAGAGTTCGTCCTCTACCACTCCGACAATGTGGAGGCCTCGGGCTTCGTGCAGCACCTGAAGCTGCCCCACTACGTCGACTTCCAGGCCGACCTGCAACTGATCCGCCGGCTCCGCAAGGAGCACTTCGAGCGCCGCGCCGCCCTGAAGGAAGCCGCAGAATGAGCACGCCCGTCCCGGCTCGCGCCAATGCGCCCGAGCGCTATTACAACTACGCCTATCTCGACGAGCAGACGAAGCGGATGATCCGCCGCTCGATCCTGAAGGCCCTGGCCATCCCCGGATACCAGGTGCCCTTCGGCTCGCGGGAAATGCCCGTGCCCTATGGCTGGGGCACCGGCGGCATCCAGCTGACCGCGGCGATCATCGGCCCCGACGATGTTTACAAGTGCATCGACCAGGGCGCCGACGACACCACGAACGCGGTCTCCATCCGCCGGTTCTTCGCCAATGTGGCCGATGTGGCCACCACCGAGGACACCGGTGAGGCGACCATCATCCAGACCCGCCACCGGATCCCGGAAAAGCCCCTGAAAGAGGGCCAGGTGCTGGTCTATCAGGTGCCGCAGCCCGAGCCCCTGCGCGGCCTGGAAGCGCGCGAAACCGAGACCCGCGCCATGCACGCCTATGAGGAATACGGCCTGCAGTACGTCTCGCTCTACGAGAACGTCTCGGCCTATGGGCGCATCGCCGCCACCGCCGGCTATCCGGTGATGGTGGAGGAGCGCTACCTGATGTCGCCCTCGCCGATCCCCAAGTTCGACAATCCGAAGATGGCCCAGAACGAGGCGGTCATGCTGTTCGGCGCCGGCCGGGAGAAGCGGATCTACGCCGTGCCGCCCTTCACCCGCGTGCGCAGCCTGGACTTCGAGGACTACCCCTTCGAGACCCAGACCTGGGAAGAGACCTGCGCCCTGTGCGGGGCCAAGGACTCCTATCTCGACGAGGTCATTCTCGATGACGCCGGCGACAAGATGTTCGTCTGCTCCGACAGCCACCACTGCGCCGAACGCCGGGCTTCGGGCCATGTCGGCCCCATGGCCGGCCACACCCTGGATCAGGACGCCGCCCTGAAGGAGCCCGCCCAATGAACGCCATCCCTGGCAGAATTGCGCCAGCGCCGCTGCTCAGCGTCGAGGGCCTGACCAAGTGGTACGGCCATGTCCTGGGCTGCCGCGACGTGGCCTTCGACCTGCGTCCGGGCGAGGTGCTCGGCATCGTCGGTGAGAGCGGATCGGGCAAGACCACCCTGCTCAACTGCATCTCCGGCAAGCTGACGCCCACCTCGGGCGAGGTCCGTTTCGACACCCGCCGCTTCGGTCTCACCGACATCTACGGCCTGTCGGAGCCCGATCGGCGCCGGATGCAGCGGGAAGAATGGGGCTTCGTGCACCAGAACCCCCGCGATGGCCTGCGCATGCGGGTGTCCGGCGGGGCCAACGTGGCCGAGCCGCTGATGAACCTGGGCGGCCGCCACTACGGCAATATGCGCCAGGCCACCATCGACTGGCTGGACCGGGTCGAGCTCGACACCCGTCGGATCGACGACAAGCCGCGCAACTTCTCCGGCGGCATGCAGCAGCGGATCCAGGTGGCCCGCAACCTGATCCACGGGCCGCGCCTGGTGTTCATGGATGAGCCCACCGGCGGCCTCGACGTCTCGGTGCAGGCCCGCCTGCTCGATCTGCTCCGCGAACTGGTCCGGGACCTGGGTCTGGCGGTGATCATCGTCACCCACGACATGGCCGTGGCCCGGCTGATGGCCGACCGCCTGATGGTCATGAAGGGCGGCGAGGTGGTGGAAACCGGCCTCACCGACCAGGTGCTGGACGATCCCCAGCATCCCTACACCCAGCTCCTCGTCTCCTCCGTCCTGCAGATCTAGAGCCATGACCGACAAACCCCTGATCATCGTCGAAGACCTGGCCAAGACCTTCGTTCTGCACAATGCGGAATCGGCCACCATCCCGGTCTTCCAGGACCTGACCCTGCAGGTCGCCGCCGGCGAATGCGTGGTGCTGGCCGGAGAGTCCGGCGTCGGCAAGTCCACCCTCATGCGCTCCATCTTCGGCAACTATCTGCCGACCCAAGGGGCGGTGAAGGTCTGGCACGACGGCGCCTATGTGGACATCACCAAGGCCAACCCCCACGAGGTGCTGGAGGTCCGCCGTCGGACCCTGGGCTATGTCTCGCAGTTCCTGCGGGTCATCCCCCGGGTGCCGACCCTGCAGCTGGTGATGGAGCCCCTGCTGGAGAACGGCGTCTCGTTCGAAGAAGCCAAGGACCGGGCCAGCGAACTGCTGTCGGCGCTTCGCCTGCCCCAGGCCCACTGGGACCTGCCGCCCGCCACCTTCTCTGGCGGCGAGCAGCAGCGGGTGAACATCGCCCGCAGCTTCATCCGCAAGTATCCGGTCCTGCTGCTCGACGAGCCCACCGCCTCCCTGGATGCGGAAAACCGGGCCATCGTCGTGCGGCTGATCAACGAGGCCCTGAAGGAAGGCGCCGCCATGATCGGCATCTTCCACGATCTCGACGTTCGCGACGCCGTGGCCAGCCGGCTCTTTGAGGTGTCCCAGTTCAAGGCGGCCGCCTGACCATGACCGAGACCCGCATCTTCTCCGACCAGGTGATCACGCCCACGGGCCAGATCACCGCCGAACTGGTCCTCCGCGACGGCGTCATCGCCGCCGTGGAGGCCAGGACCGCTTGCGCAGCAGGCGCGATCGACTGGACCGGCGACGTGCTGGTCCCGGGCCTGATCGACATCCACACCGACAATCTGGAAAAGCACTATCAGCCCCGCCCCGGCGCCCTCTGGGACGCCTATGGGGCGGCGCTGGCCCATGACGGCCAGTGCGTCACCGCCGGCATCACCACCGTGCTGGACTCGCTCAGCCTGCACGGGCGCAAGGACGGCCTCGACCGCAAGGACGCCTTGGGACCTATGATCGCCGGCATGGACCAGGCGCAGACTGACGGCGCCCTGCGCGCCGACCACCTGCTGCACCTGCGCTGCGAAGTGACCAATCCAGAACTGCTCAACCTGCTGGAGCCGCACGCCGACAATCCGCGGCTGAAGCTGCTGTCGGTCATGGACCATACGCCCGGTCAGCGGCAGACCGCCAATGTGGACCGCTTGCAGGCGCGCATGGCCGCGGCAGGTCGTTCGCCTGACGAGATCGAGGAAATGCTGGCGCGGCGCCATTCGGGGCGCGATCCGGGCGTCGCCTATGACAACCGCCGCAAGGTGGTGGCGTTTGCCCGGGAGTACGGCGTGCCGCTCGCCGCCCATGACGACGAGACCCTGGAGCATGTGGAAGAGGCCCATGATGACGGCTGCATCATCGCGGAGTTTCCCGTCACCCTGACCGCGGCCCAAAGGGCGCGGGAGCTGGGCATGTTCGTGGCCATGGGGGCGCCGAACTTCGTGCGCGGCGGCTCGCATTCGGGCAATCTGTCGGCTCGTGAGAGCGCCCAGGCTGGCGTGCTCGACATCCTCGCCTCGGACTATGTGCCTCTCTCCATGCTGCGCTCCGCCTTCATGCTGATCGACGACCTGGGCTGGGCGCCGCAGGACGCCATGGCCACGGTCAGCTCGGCCCCGGCCCGGAGCCTTGGCCTCACCGACCGTGGCGAGATCGTCGCCGGCCAGCGGGCTGATCTGGTTCGGGTCTCTCGCCGGAGCCAGGGCTGGCCCGTCCCCGTCGAGGTCTGGCGCCAGGGCGTTCGCGTGGCATGAGTCCCCGCTACGCCGTCTATTACGCGCCGGATCCGCAAGGCGACCTCTGGGACCTGGCCTGCGCCTGGCTCGGCCGCGATCCGCACCGCAAGGTGGATTGCGTCCGGCCGGCCACGCCGGCGCTCGCCGACCTCGACCTGGACGCCCTCACCGCCAGCCCCCGGGGCTATGGCTTCCACGCCACCCTGAAGGCGCCCTTCGAGCTGGCCGAGGGCGCCAGCGAGCGCGACCTGCTGGATTTCGCCGAGGGCTTCGCTGCGGGTCGGGCCGCTTTCGAGGCCTCCATCTCCCCCCAGGCCTTGGGCCGATTTCTGGCCTTCCGGCTCAACGATCCCTGCCCGGCCATGGACGCCCTGGCCGAGGCCTGCGTGCGGGACTTCGATCCGTTCCGCGCGCCCCTGTCGGAGGCCGACATCGCCCGCCGGCGCAAGGCGCAGCTGTCGCCGGCCCAGGACGCCCGGATGCTGGAATGGGGCTATCCCTACATCTTCGATGACTTCCGGTTTCACATGACGCTGACCAGCGGGATCGCCGATGATGCTGTGCGCGCCCGGGTGCTGGAGACTCTCACGCAGCTCTTCGCCTATGTGACCGGCCCGCACCGCTTTGACAGTGTGGCCATCTACCGCCAGGCCGACCGCGACGCTCCCTTCGAGGTCATGTCCCGCTTCAGCTTTACAGCCTAGAGCCCCTTTTTATCCGATCTGATTGCTTCAATCAGATCGGATAAAAAGGGGCTCTAAATCATAAGGTTAGAGCATTTTTCATCCGATAACCGCGTCACACTTATCGGAAAATGCTCTAGAACTTCTCGCCGCGCATGACCTCGACGTCGGAGACCGCCACGACGCCGGGATAGTCGGCGAAGAAGTCGGCCAGCCTGGCCAGCACGCGGTCGGCCACCTCGGTGGTCACCAGGGCGAAGATCAGCCGCTTTTCCTGGCCAGGGGTGAAGTCGCCGCTGCGCCACTCGCCGCTGTCGCCGGCGCCGGCGAGACTGGGCAGCACGGTCCAGCCTCGCACGCCCGCCTCGGCGAGGAAGGTCTCGACCCGACGCAGGACCGGCGCCTCGACGATGATCTCCAGCTTCTTGCGCTTGGACAGTTGCATGGATCTCACCCGATGAGGGCGGCGGTGGCCGCGGTGTAGAGGGGAATGCCGAAGACCAGGTTGAACGGGAAGGTCACGGCGAGGGACAGGGTCAGATAGACGCCCGGATCGGCGTCCGGCAGGGCGATCCGCATGGCCGCCGGAACGGCGATGTAGGAGGCGCTCGCCGCCAGTATGGCCAGGACCGCCGCATTGCCCGGCGACAGGCCCAGCGCCAGGGACAGGCCGAGCGACAGCACCGAGGACAACAGCGGCATGCAGATCGCAAAGGCGATCAGCGGCAGGGTCAGCGACCGGGCCGCGCTCAGCCGACGCGCCGCCACCAGGCCCATATCCAGCAGGAAGAGCACGAGCACCCCCTGGAAGACCGGACCGACAAAGACCTCCATCTTGCTCATGCCCGCGTCGCCGCTGAGCAGGCCCACCAGGAAGGCGCCGATCAGCAGGACCACAGATCCGTTCAGCGCCACCTCGCGGAACAACTCGCCGCGCAGCCCCTGGCGACCGGCCGCCCCGCCGCCGGCCAGGATCAGGGCCGACAGGATGGCCGGGGTCTCCATCAGGGCGACCACCGCGACCATATAGCCGCCAAACGGGACGCCGCTGACCCGCAGGAATTCCGTGCCCGCGACAAAGGTGACGATGGAGACCGAGCCATAGTGCGCCGCCGTCGCCGCCGCCGTGGTGCGGTCGAGCCGGCTGATCACCTTCAGGACGCCGAAGGCGATGATGGGGATGCCGAAACTCAGGGTCAGGCCGACCCCGGCCGCCTTGAGGAAGTCCGGGCTGAGCCCCGCCCGCGCGGCCTCGACGCCGCCCTTGAAGCCGATGGACAGCATCAGGACCAGGGCCAGGGTCTTGGCCGCGCCCTCCGGCACGGCCAGGTCCGACTTGAACCAGCCGGCCCCGAAGCCCAGCAGGAAGAACAGAATGGCCGGGGTCAGCAGATTGGTCAGGGCCAGTTGCAGCGAGTCGACCACGAGCGGCTCCTAGACAGGGGGGCTTAAGGGCCGGCCCTCTTAACAGCTCGCCCCGGCCGCTCCAGACCTAACCCTCAATCATTATGGCTCTTATCATAGCCATGACGCCCGCTTCTCGTGACCCGTCATTGCGCAGGGTGATCACGTCGTCGCCGGTGACGCCGTAGGCCCGGGCGCGGGCGATGCGGTCGGCGATCTCAGCCTCGGTCTCCCGGCCGCGGCCGCGCAGGCGCGCAGCCAGCTGCTCAGGGTCGGCGCTTACGGAGACGACGCGCACCGCGCCGAACGTCCGCCGCGCCTCATCGATCACGCCGCGGGACACGTTGACGACCACCCTGCGCCCGGCGGTCAGATCCTGCAGAACGTCCGCCGGCACGCCGTAGCAGAGCCCATGGGCGCGCCAGGACAGGACGTAGTCGCCGGCCGCCTCGCGACGCTGGAACTCGTCTTCACTGACCGGCCGATGGTCCTCGCCGCCGGCC
>JAHUZY010000476.1 GCA_019264505.1 Phenylobacterium sp.
GCCGCCGCCGCCGGCGCTGGCCTTGGCCCCCTGGGCCGCCGGCTTGGCGCCGTCACGACGGGGCTGACCGCCGCCGCGGCCTTCGCCGCCGCCACGGGCCTGATCGGGACGCCGGCCACGGGTCTGGCGCAGGGCGGCCGGCACGTCATTGCGCGGATCGCGCGAGCGACCCGAGGGCAGACGGGGCTCTTCCGGCGTGACGTCGGCGATGGCCTTGGTCATCAGGGCCAGGCCCTTATCGTTGCGGCGATCGAACGACGGAATGGTCTGACGCGTCACCTTCTGGATGTCGCGCAGCAGGTTGCGTTCGTCATCGGCGCAGAACGCGATGGCCGAGCCGTCGGCGCCGGCCCGGGCGGTCCGCCCGATCCGGTGGACATAGGCCTCCGGCACGTTGGGCAGTTCGTACTGCACCACGTGGCTGACGGCGTCGACATCGATGCCGCGGGCGGCGATGTCGGTGGCCACCAGGGCGCGGATCTTGCCGGCCTTGAAGTCGGCGAGCGCCCGCTCACGCTGGCCCTGGCTCTTGTCGCCGTGGATGGCCGAGGCTTCCACGCCGCCCTGTTCCAGGCTCTTGGCCACCCGGTCGGCGCCGCGCTTGGTGCGGGTGAAGACGATGACGCGCTTGAAGTCCTTTTCGGCGAACAGCTCGGCCAGCAGGGCGCGCTTGCGGGTCTGTTCGACAAACAGGACCTTCTGGGTGATGCGCTCGACGGTGGTCGCCTGCGGGGTGACCGAGACCTTCAGCGGGTCCTTCAGCAGTTCGCCGGCCAGCTTGCCGATCTCCGTCGGCATGGTGGCCGAGAAGAACAGGTTCTGCCGCTGGGCCGGGATGTGCTTCACGATGCGGCGGATGGGCACGATGAAGCCCATGTCCAGCATCTGGTCGGCTTCATCGAGGACGAAGGTTTCGACGCCCTGCAGGGTGACGGTCTTCTCGCCCAGATGGTCGATCAGCCGGCCCGGGGTGGCGACGAGAACGTCGACGCCCGGCGCCATGGCGCGCATCTGGCCGCCATATTTCACGCCGCCGAAGATCACGGTGACGGTGAGGCCCAGGTGCTGGCCATAGGTGCGGAAGCTCTCGGCGATCTGGGTGGCCAGTTCGCGGGTCGGCGACAGGACCAGCACCCGGCAGCCGCGGCGGGGCGCGGGCTTGGGGTCAGCGGCCAGGCGGTGAAGGATCGGCAGGGCGAAGGCGGCGGTCTTGCCGGTGCCGGTCTGGGCGATGCCCAGGATGTCACGGCCAGAGAGCACGCCCGGAATGGCCTTGGCCTGGATCGGGGTCGGGGTCTCATAGCCTTGGTCGGCCAGGGCCTTCAGAAGAGGTTTGGCCAGGCCGA
Organism: Phenylobacterium sp.; assembly: GCA_019264505.1. GTDB lineage: Bacteria > Pseudomonadota > Alphaproteobacteria > Caulobacterales > Caulobacteraceae > Phenylobacterium. The sequence goes on from JAHUZY010000476.1 coordinate 1,347, forward strand.
GTTCAGAAAATTGGGTCAAGTGACTTACAGTCTTTCGGAGTGCGCCGAACGCGGCCGCTTGCTCTGCAAGGGTCGCTGGACGCGGGTCAGTTTGGGGAAAGCCCCCGCGTGGCGGGGCGATCTATGCGATCTCTTAGGGCGCTCAACAGGCCGAACCCCCGTTTCAGGAGGCCCTCACGCGGGCTGGAGCACCGATAGCGCCAATCAGGGCGCAACGCACACATCGGCTTTCGCAGGTGCGAAGTCAACCCAAAGGCGTCGGAGACCGCCTAGGTCCCGCCGATTGCTTAGTCCTGTTGCATTCTAGGCCCAGGGCGGGAATGGAGAGGTCATGAGCGAGAAACCCCTCCTGCTGGTCGCCGCCGCGGCCCTGATCGACACCGACGGCCGCGTGCTGATCTGTCAGCGCCCTGAGGGCAAGCAACTGGCCGGGCTGTGGGAGTTTCCCGGCGGCAAGGTAGAGACGGGCGAGACGCCGGAAGCCTGTCTGATCCGCGAACTGGACGAGGAGCTAGGCATCCAGGTGACCAATGCCTGCCTGGCCCCTTTCGTCTTCGCCAGCCACGGTTATGAGTCCTTTCACCTGCTGATGCCACTCTATCTGTGCCGGCGCTGGAGCGGGTTCGTCACCGCGAAAGAACACAAGGCCCTCGCATGGGTGAAGCCAAACGAGCTGCGAAACTACCCGATGCCGCCGGCCGACGCCCCGCTGGTGGCCTGGCTGCGCGACCTGGTCTGAAGTCCTTCGTCCGCAACGCGTCGGGCGCCACGGCCATCGAATACGCCCTGCTGGCCTCCCTGCTCGGCCTGGTGATCATCACCGCCGCCGGCGCCCTGCGCGCCCAGATCTACGAACTGCTGATCAGCGTCGCCGACGCCCTGGGCTGAGGACGCCTCAGTCCTCTTCCCGCGGCAACGGGTTCTCCTCCACCCCCAGCGCCTCGGCCAGGCGCATCTTGGCTGAGCCGGGCTTCAGCGGCTGCTGTTGGCTGGCGTGGGGCGCCCAGCCGGTAAGGGTGAGGATTTCGAAGGTGGCCGGGATGCGGCCGTCGGCGTCGCCGAACCGTTCCAGATAGAGATCGAATGTCCGCGCGAGCACCTGTCGGGTCAGGGCCCGGGGGTGGCGATCGGCGAGCGCATTGGTCTCCCCCATCTGGCGCAGGTCGGCCA
>JAHUZY010000007.1 GCA_019264505.1 Phenylobacterium sp.
GGCTACGCCAGTCATTCTGGATCTGAGGCCCAAGCGTATCCGCAGCTTGCCGGGCCAACGAACTGGACAGGCGACTTGCGCATAGCTCGTAGGTTTGGGCGCTCATGGCGCCGTCTTTGGTGGTCGAGGCGATATTGACCGCAGTCTGGGTGGAGTAAGCCTGCGCCACGAGCTCGCCTGTGCACGTCGCCTCGCCCGTGGCTGCATGGCGCCCGGCGTAGCTGATGCGCATCTGTCCGCCCATGAAGAAAGGCGCAGACTGAGCCTGGGCGTAGGTGAAGAAGCCTGACATTTGGCCGCTGTTCTGCAGATCGGAGAAGAGTGGCGTTGGCCCCGGCGCAAACCTGCCGAGCAGCGGGATGGCGTTGCTGGTCGAGATGTCGTGCCTGATCATTCCCTCAGTCAGCGCGGCCATAGCCGCCTGACCGGTCCGGCTGGTGGACGCCGTCTGGTAGGTGACGCGCTGGCGGTAGCGAACGTCATCGTGCTGACTGGCCTGGACGTTGGTGCGATCCACCAGCGAGGTCGCTTCTGAAGAGGCAGAAGCACTGCGATTGCGCGACGCGCTAGAGCCGCTGGCGCTGCCTCTAGCGGCGCCAGAACCGTAGGCGTCGCTGTACCCGCCAGCCACAGAGGCGCGGCCAGAACTTGCGCTTGCGCTGCTCGAACTGGATCCGGACTGGCTGCGATCCGAATAGGCCAGAATCGATGTGTCGCTGAACGAAGCCCCGGTGCTGCGATCGTACTCGGTGACCACCTCCGCTGGGCGCTCAAAGTCTTGCGCTGTGCCGATCGCTTCATCGAGCAAGACGAGGATGAGTTGGGCCTGCCCGCCCCCCCGGTCCGATGACGAGCGAATTCCCGCATCATCCAGCTGCTGCTGGAACCAAGCGCGATCAATGCGGGCGGAAAGTGTGGTCCTAAACTCTTGCCCGACCCTGACGCTTGAGCGGTCCACGATCATGTCGGGCCGGATTAGAGAAGCGAGCCGCCGGGTGAGCTCAGGGGAAAGCTCGCTCAGGCGCTCCTCGCCGAGCACTTGGCGGGCCGCAGCGCGCACGAGCTCAGCCTTTGCGGCGTCTTCGGCGTGTGTCCTAACGGCATTCAGATCCCGAGTGACAGGCGCCGAACCAGATCCCGTCACGAGCCCGTCCTGGGCGGCCAAGGGCGTCGCAAGGGCTGCCGTCGCAAACAGGATCAGCGCCGGGTGAGAAAATCGCATGGGGTCGGTCTCGGTTTAGGGGCGAGTGTCGAGGACGATGTCGCCGGCGCGCACATAGTCACCGGTGGCGTCGGTGGTGATTTCGACATCACCGGCCCGCACGCGTTCGGTTGTGCTTCGTTCCGCCCTCGGCGCAGTCGTCAACTTTGCGGGCACCAGCTCTGTCTGCAGCTGTCGAAACGTCTCGCTGTCGCGAACCGGATCGAAGGCAGGCGCACGAAGCGCCATGATCGGTTCCTCCAGTCCGCTGTCCAGGGCGCGGCGAAAGGCGGCTACCGAGTTCCCTGCGTTACCGAGCCGACCTTCAACCTCGGCCGCCAGAAGGTGGATGCGCGGGTTGGCAGGAAACTGCGCCTGAGACGCCTTGGCCTTGGCCGCTGCATCTCCCAGGTTTTGTTGACTAATCGCGGCTTGAACCGCAACCATGACCTCTTCCGGGGTCTTGGCCATTGAATCCTGGACCGCTACGGGAGCATCTGCAGGGCTGTCGGGTGAGCAGGCAAACAGCAGACCGGTCGTCGCCAAGACGACCATCACGCCAAATCGTCGGCATGCGTAAGACGCTGATTCAGGCATCGGCTCCCCCCGGAGCGGTTCAACGAACCTTGCTGCGCCAACTGTGGTAGGCGAGGCCGCGCTTCGCAAGCATTGATTGAAAAGACGCGATCACTGTCGCTACGCGCGCCCTGCGCTCCTGGCGCCAAGCGGTCACGCCGCCATGAACCCCTCACGGTGCCTGCCGACATATTCCGGATGCGGCCATAGCCGCTCATCCTTCGGCAGGTGGATGCGGTCCATCTGACGTTCGAACAGGACGCGCAACTCGGTCGGGACCTTGTTGTGTGAGACGAGCAGGCGGTAGTCGTCGGTCAAGGAGATCAGGTGGCGGTCGAACAGCCAATGGACCGTACCCGACAGCGCTATCCCGTTCTGGACGACGTCGGGGCCGCCTTGCCCGACACCCCAGATGTGAGCAGCCTGGACCTCTGAGCGGCCGCCGCCATTGATGATCCGCAGGCCGGTGACCGCACAGCGATCATCATAGGCCTCGCAGATCTGGAGCCGGAAGTTGGCGTCCCGGATCTTGCGATTGACCAGCATCTGTTCAACGCGGCGCACCTGGTCGAGGCCAGGCACCGCGCCCTCGTGGTGAAAAGGAGAGGCCGCCTCGGCCAGGCCAGCGGCGAGGTCATCCAGGCCCAGGCGCCGCGCATTTTCTGGCGCAAGGGTCTCGGCGAGCCCAGCGGCCACGATGGCGGCGAAGTCGGCATCTGCGAGCGAGCGCATAGCTCTGCCCTGGACGGCCGCGCCGACCCGTCGGGCATCGTCAATGGCGCGGAGCGGCGTCTCCCAATAGCCGCCTTCAGGCGCCCCAGCAAAAGGGACCGGGCGGTCGAAGGCAAGGTAGTCGCCGACAATCGCATAGGCGTGGTTGGCCCGCACCAGGTCCGGCTCAATACGAAGAACGCGGGCGACGGCGGTGTAGGCGCGGCGACCACGATTGCGCTGCGGTTCGCGGTAGACGATCCAGTCGCCGACCGCCGCCTGGGCGGCGTCCACATAGTTGCGCTGCGTGGGGAAATGATAGCGGCGAACGATCTCATCGTCGTAGCCGGAGTTCGCCTTGGTATCGAAGACCGCCTTCATCGGCGCAGTGGAGCTTTGTCAGGCGGTCGCGTCAACGGGCGGACGCTCGGCCGTCGGGGCGTCCAAGGCTCCTCATGGCCCCGTGCGTACAACGCGAGAGGCTCTCTGGGGGCCATGGGAGCGCCGTCATGGAGCGCCAAGCGGGCCTGGCGTGATTAACGAGCGCGGACACACATTCAGCATCCGGTGCCCCCTCCAAGGGCCTCTCATTCGTCCAGCTTGTGTCCAGCTTGTGTCCAGCTTCCGTCTCACGTGTGTCCAGCTTCTCCGGATTTCACGCCTATTTCGTCTCACATGTGTCCAGCTTCCATCCAGCTTCTATCCAGCTTGCGTCCAGCTTTCGGCGCATTGCCAGCGAAATGGCTGCGGCGGCACTCCGGTGTAGTGTGCACGACTTGTAACGTGGTGGCGGGCATCGGAGAAAAGAAGCAGGGCACCCACGCCTCAACGCCATTGATCAGAGCTGCAGACGATCGCGCGTTTCTCGTTCCTCATCACCGCTACCATCGCCATAATATTCTCACTTCCTTCTCACTTCCTTCTCACTTCCTTCTCACTTCCTTCTCACTTCCTTCTCACTTCCTTCTCACTTCCTTCTCACTTCCTTCCTACTTCCTTCCTACTTCCTTC
>JAHUZY010000038.1 GCA_019264505.1 Phenylobacterium sp.
GCGCCGACTTCACCTTGACGCCGCCCCCCAGGGCCGGAGACGGCGAACGACACGCCATTCTGTTCCTGGAGCCGGAGGACGAGCGCAACCAGCTCGCCCTGGGCTTTGACATGTATGCCGAGCCTGTGCGGCGCGAAGCCATGGCCCGCGCCCGGGACAGCGGCCAGGCGGCCATGTCCGGCAAGGTGCGGTTGGTGCAGGAGACCGATGACAACCCGCAGGCGGGGTTCCTCATCTACGAGCCCGTCTATGCTGGGGGTCGTGTCCCCTCGACGGTTGAGGCCAGACGACAGGACCTGATCGGCTTCGTCTATGCGCCGTTCCGCGCGGGCGACCTGCTGCAGGCGGTGTTCGACACCATCTTGCACCGGCCCTATCGCTACGCCGTCTATCACGGCCCGGTGCGGCCGGAGAATCTGCTGTTCCGGTCAGACCCGGGGGCGGGTTGGGTGGACTTCGGTCCGCTGGCGATCCGCGAGGTGGAGGTGGCCGGCGGCAGTTGGACCGTCGTCTACCGCGCTGGGCCCGACTATGTGGCCAGCGCCGCGCGCCAGCTTGTCTGGGCCTTCCTGCTCGGGGGTGTCCTGGCCACCATTCTGGTGGCGGCGGCGACCTGGCGGCAGGGCATGGCGCGAATGGCCGCCGAGCGAGAGGTCGCCGCCCGCAAAGCCATCGAGGCCCGCCAGAAGCTGCTGCTCGACGAACTGAATCACCGGGTGAAGAACACGCTGGCCACCGTTCAGTCCATCGCCGCCCAGAGCCTGCGCGAAGCCGGCGACGTCGAGAGCGTGCGGGCCAATTTCGAGAACCGGCTGATCGCCCTGTCTCAGGCTCACAACCTGCTGACCCGGGACGGCTGGCGCGGCGCCAATCTGGCCGAGCTGGCGCTGACCGAACTGCGTCCCTACTGCGGCCCGGCGGACGACCGGATCGAGATGCAGGGGCCAGCCGTCTGGCTCGCGCCCAACACCGCCGTGGCGCTCGGCATGGCGCTGCATGAGCTGACCACCAATGCGGTGAAGTACGGCGCCCTGTCGGTTCCGGAAGGGCGGATCGTTCTCGACTGGGTCCTGGCCGAGCTGAATGCGGACGCCGAGCGCCTCACATTGAGCTGGCGCGAGATGGACGGGCCGCCGGTGACGCCGCCGACGCGCCGAGGGTTTGGCACGCGGCTGATCGTCGGGGGCCTGGCTCATCAGCTGGACGGGGATGTGAAGCTGGACTTCGCCCCCGATGGCGTGCGCTGCACGATCAGCTTCGATGTTCCCCGCCAGGTGGACAGCGATATGCTCTCGGTGGGCGCTGCGGCGTGAACCTGCGGGCGGGTTGAGCCGTTCCCTGGTCTCCAGAACTCAGAAGGAGACCCCCGATGATCCAAGCCTCTGAAATCAAGGAACACATGGAAGTCGTCGGCTCGGACGGCGGGCACGTTGGTCGCGTCGACCACGTCCTCGACACCGAGATCGAGCTGGCCAAGTTCGACATGGGCGCCGGCCTGAAGCACCACATGATCCCGATGACCTGGGTGGACCGGGTGGCCGACGACAAGGTCTGCCTCAACCTGACCAAGGACGCCGCCAAGTCGTCCTGGCGGCAAAAAGCCTAAGGCAAGGCGTAGGATGGCCCCTCCATCGCTGGAGGGGCCGACGTCCTATTTCACCGCCGCGCAGAAGCGCTGGATCCGGCCGCAGGCGTCTTCGAGCACCGCATTGCTGGTGGCGTAGGAGATGCGGAAGAAGGGCGAGAGGCCAAAGGCCTCGCCGAACACCACCGCCACGCCTTCGCTCTCCAGCAGCTCGTTGGCGAAGTCCTTGTCCGAGCCGATGACATTACCGCTGGGCGCGGTCTTGCCGATCAGGCCTTCGCAGGACGGATAGACATAGAAGGCGCCTTCAGGCGTCGGGCACTTCAGGCCGGTGGCCTGGTTCAGCATCGACACCACCAGATCACGACGGCCCTGGAACAGCTTGGCGTTGGGCTTGATGAAGTCCTGCGGCCCGCTCAGGGCCTCCACCGCCGCCCATTGCGAGATCGAGCAGGGGTTGGAGGTGGACTGGCTCATCACCTTGGCCATCAGCTTGATCAAAGGCTCGGGGCCAGCCGCGTAGCCGATGCGCCAGCCGGTCATGGCATAGGCCTTGGAGACCCCGTTCATGGTGAGCGTGCGCTCATAGAGGGCCGGCTCCACCTGGGCGATGGTGGTGAACTCCATGTCGTCGAACAGCAGGTGCTCGTACATGTCGTCGGTGAGGATCCAGACCTGAGGATGGCGCATCAGCACATCGGCCAGGGCCTTCAGCTCGGCCCGGGTATAGGCCGCGCCGGACGGGTTGGACGGGGAGTTCAGGAACACCCACCGGGTCTTGGCCGTGATCGCCTTGTCCAGGTCCTCGGGCCGCAGCTTAAAGCCGGTCTCCGCCGTGGTGGGCGCGAACACCGGCGTGCCGCCGGCTAGCAGCACCATGTCGGGATAGCTGACCCAGTAGGGCGTCGGGATCACCACCTCGTCGCCGGGGTTCAGGGTGGCCATCATGGCGTTGAAGATCACCGGCTTGCCGCCCGGCGAGACGTTCACCTGGCTGGTCTTGTAGGTCAGGCCGTTTTCCCGGGCGAACTTGGCGACAATGGCCTCCTTCAGCTCAGGCACGCCGTCGACGGTGGTGTACTTGGTCTTGCCGTCCTGAATGGCCTTGATGGCCGCGTCCTTGATATTCTGCGGCGTGTCGAAGTCGGGCTCCCCCGCGCCGAGGCTAATGATGTCGCGGCCCTGGGCTTTCAGTTCACGCGCCTTCTGGTCGGTCGCCATGGTGGCGGACGGCTTGACGCGGGCGAGCGTGGACGATTGCAGCGACATGGGGGCTGACTCCCTTTGGAGCGGGTGGGGAAGGAGTGCGGGGTTTAACTTGAAGCCCCCCGCGCCGCAAACCCGGCGCTCGGCGGAACACCAGTTAAGCTGACCCGTTTGCACCGGAGCCACAGAAGGGGGCCTCCCGTGATCCGACCCGTCCTGACATTCGCCCTGACCGCAGCCCTCGCCGCCTGCGGGGCGCAAGAGCCCGCCGCGCCTGCTGAGGTCCCGGCGGCGACGCCTCAGGCTCCGGCGCCTGACGCCGCCAGGCCCGGTTATGTGGGGCGCTGGGCCGCCACGCCCGCCCTGTGCGCCGATGGCGCCTGGACCTTCCGGCACGATGGGTTGAACACGGCCGGCGAGGTGTCCTGCCGGTTCGATGGGGTTGCAGCTCTCGATGACGGCTATGAGATCGCCGCCACCTGCACCGCCGAGGCGCCGCCCCAGTCCCACCGCCTCAATCTCAGTCTCAGCCCTGATGGGCGGACGATGAGCGTCCGCGGCGGCCCCTTCGACGATCCGCCGCCCCTCAGCCGCTGTCCCTGATCGCCTTGGCGGCTGGCCCGGCCCTAGCTTGACCCGCGCCCGCGGATCGGCGAGGCGTGCGCCATGCGCCGCCTGATCAGTTTTCTGACCAATATGGACGCGCGCGCCTGGCGGGGCGTGGCGGTCTCCTTCGTGCTGTTTGGCGGGGTGGGGCTCGTCTTCCTGTTCGGCGCCCAGGTGCTGGGCTTTGACGGGGAGGCCACGGTCGAGCACTGGCTGGGCATGGCCGCCCACAGTCCCTGGGCCCTGCCAAGCGCCGTGGCGGCCTTCGCCATCCTGGCCTTTGTCGGGGTGCCGCAGTTTGTCCTGATCGCCGCCGCCGTTGTGGCCTTCGGAGCCTGGACCGGCTTCGCCTACAGCTGGATCGGCACCATGGTCTCGTCGCTGGTGGGCTTCTATCTCGGACGGCTGGCCGGCGCGCGAACCCTGGATGCGTTCGCCGGCGAAGGGGTCCGCCAGTTCATGCGGCTGGTGGGGCGTAACGGCTTCTGGGCCAGCCTGATCGTACGGTTGGTGCCGTCCGCCCCCTTCATCGTGGTCAATATGGCCGCCGGCGTCACGCCCATGCGTCTGACCCATTTCGCCGCCGGAACCGCGCTCGGCATCATTCCCAAGATCGGGGTCACGGCGTTCGCCGGCAACACCATCGCCCAGGCCATGCGCGGGGGAGGGATGGGCCATATCGCGCTGCTGGGCGCCATCGCCGCGGGCTGGATTCTCATGGGCTGGTTCGCGCGAAAGTGGCTCAAGTCCCGCGAGGCGGCCACAGGCGAGGGCGAGAGAGAGTGACGGGGCGCCCTAGGCGGCGCACGTTTCTTGCCGGTTGGGGGCGATTTTGGCCCGCTCGACGCAAGAGCGTTGCGGCGCAGCCCGTTCTTGAGTAGAAAACGCCCATGACCAACGGTTTCCACAGCCTGCTTCTTGGCCTTCCGCTGGGGCTTAGCCGCCCCTGGGCGCCCCTGTAGGCTTGCGCGAAACCTCGCGGAGCCGGGCGCTCAGGGGATGACCCCGCCGCCCGACCTTCCTAGAATGAGCTCCCGCGAAGAGATCCTGACATGACTTCCCAAGCTTCCACCGCCGCGTCTGACCGCGACCGCGTCATCATTTTCGACACCACCATGCGTGACGGCGAGCAGTCGCCCGGCGCCTCCATGTCCCTGGAGGAGAAGCTGGAGCTGGCCAAGATCCTCGAGGAGATGCGGGTCGACGTCATCGAGGCCGGCTTCCCCATCGCCTCCAATGGCGACTTCGAGGCGGTGCGCCAGATCTCCGAGATCGTCACCGAAAGCACGGTCTGCGGCCTGGCCCGGGCCGCAGCCATCGACATCGAGCGCTGCGCCGAGGCGATCCGTCCGGCCAAGCGGGGTCGGATCCACACCTTCCTGTCCACCAGCCCCTCGCACCGGGACCACATCCTGAAGATGAGCCAGGAGGATATCCTGGAGGCCATCACCCGCTCGGTCACCCATGCTCGCAACCTGTGCGACGACGTGGAATGGTCGGCCCAGGACGCCACCCGCACCGAGCAGGACTTCCTGCGCCGCTGCGTCGAGGCCGCGATCAAGGCCGGGGCCAAGACGGTGAACATTCCCGACACGGTGGGCTATTCCTATCCGTCGGAATACGAGGCCATCTTCCGCGACCTGGTGGAGAACGTCCCCGGCGTCGAGAACATCATCCTGTCCACCCACTGCCATAACGACCTGGGCCTGGCCGTGGCCAACCGCCGGGCCGGGGTGCAGGGCGGGGCCCGCCAGGTGGAGGTCGCGGTCAACGGCATCGGCGAACGGGCCGGCAATGCGGCCCTGGAAGAGGTGGTCATGGCGCTGAAGGTGCGCGGCGACCGGCTGCCCTATTTCACCGGCGCCGAGACCCAGCACATCACCCGGGCCAGCCGCTATGTGTCGGCCATCACCGGCTTCCCGGTTCAGTTCAACAAGGCGATCGTCGGCAAGAACGCCTTCGCCCACGAGAGCGGCATCCACCAGGACGGGATGCTGAAGGACCGCGGCACCTACGAGATCATGACGCCCGAAAGCGTCGGCCAGGGCGGCTCCAATCTGGTCATGGGCAAGCACTCCGGCCGCCACGCCTTCCGCGAGAAGCTGAAGGCTCTGGGCTATGAGCTGGGCCAGAACGCGCTGAACGAAGCCTTCCAGCGCTTCAAGGATCTGGCCGACAAGAAGAAGCACGTCTTCGACGACGACATCGTGGCCCTGGTGGACGACGCCCTGGCCTCGGGCGCCGACCGCATCCAGGTCAAGCACCTGCGGGTGATCGCCGGCACCGAGGGCCCGCAGGAAGCCCATCTGACCGTGACCGTCGAGGGCGTCGAGCGCGCCGCCACCGCCACCGGTGACGGCCCGGTGGATGCGGTGTTCAACGCCATTCACCAGGTGGTGCCGCACACCGCCATCCTGCGCCTGTTCCAGGTGCATGCGGTGACCGAGGGCACTGACGCCCAGGCCCAGGTCTCCGTCCGGCTGGAGGAGGATGGCCGCATCGCCACCGGCCAGGCGGCTGACACCGACACCCTGACCGCCTCGGCCAAGGCCTATGTCAACGCGCTGAACAACCTCTTCGCGCGCAAGGAAAAGACCGCGCCGGACGCCATCGCCAGCGGCTTCTGAACCCCTCCAAGCGAGAGCCGCCCCGGTCGTTCGACGGCGCTCTGACATCGCGCCAGCACCCCCACCCCAACCTCTCCCCGCAAGGGGGAGGGGCGAGGCCTTGTCATGCTCTGGATCGCCCTGACGATCGCGGCCGCGCCCCTGCAGGTGGCGCGCAACGCCCTGCAGCGCGGCCTGATGGCCGAGGCCGGGCCGTGGGGCGCGACCCTGGTGCGCTTCCTGTTCGGCCTGCCGTTCGCCCTGGCCATTTTCGCGTTGGTCGCCGTCCTGACCCCTGCGGCTGATCCCACCGCGACGCCCAGGTTCTGGATCACGGTCAGCGCCGGGGCTCTGGGCCAGGTGCTGGCAACCGCCGCCCTTCTAGGGGCGATGAAGCGGTCGGGCTTTGCGGTGGCCACCTTCATGCAGCAGGCCTCCCTGCCGCTGGCCGCCCTCATGGGTCTGGTGCTGTTTGGCGATCAGATGGGCCTCCAGGCCTGGAGCGGCGTCGCCGTGACCACGGTGGGCCTGGCGGCCCTGTCCTGGCCCGGGCGCGTGGCGTCGCGTGAGGCCCTGGTCGGCAGCGCGCTCGGCCTGGCGTCGGGGGCCGCCTTCGCCGTGGCGCTGAACGGCTATCGTCAGGCGGGTCTGGCCCTGGAGCCGGACTTTCCGATCTATGCGGCCACGGCCGCCGTGTGCGTCGCCCAGACCCTCCAGACCCTCGTTCTGGGGGCTTGGCTGGCCATCGCCCGTCCGCAGGCCTTGCGGGCGGTGGCGCGGGCCTGGCGGCCCTCCCTGGGCGCCGGCTTCTTCGGGGCGGCGGCCTCGGCCTGCTGG
>JAHUZY010000280.1 GCA_019264505.1 Phenylobacterium sp.
GCCACCGTCACCCGGAACCCTGACCGCACATCCGGGAAGTAGTCCCAGATGGCCTGATGCCAAGTGCAGCGGTTGTCCCAAAAGGCCACCGAGTTGGGGCGCCAGCGGAAGCGGACCTGGTAGTTGGGGTTCATGCAGTGGACGTAGAGGAAGTTCAGGATGGCCGCGCTCTCCTCCTCGGCCAGGCCCTCGATGTGGGTAGTGTAGGACGGGTTGACGAAGATCAGCTTCTTGCCCGTCACCGGATGGGTGCGGATCACCGGATGGACCGAGCGGTTGTACTTCCGGTCCAGGTCCGGAAAGAGCTTCTGATAGACCGGGTTGGCGTCGTGGACGGCCTGCAGCCCCTCCAGATAGACCTTCATCCGCTCCGACAGGGTGTCATAGGCCGCGTACATCGAGGCGAAGACGGTGTCGCCGCCGCTCTCGGGCACCACAGGCATGTAGAGGATCGAGCCCAGGGGCGGCTCGGGATCACACGTCAGGTCGGAGTGCCAGTTCTCCCCGGCCACGAACTTGGAGTCCGCGTCGGCGTGGATGGCGACGATCTCCGGATGGCCCTCGATGCCGGGGATGGCCGAGTGGATGGCCAGTTCACCAAACAGGCGGCCGACGGCCTTGTGGGCGTCGTGGTCCATCTCCTGATCGCGGAAGAACAGCACCTGGTGATTGGCCAGCGCCTCGCGCAGCTCAGCGGTCTGTCGGTTGCTGAGCGGCTTGCCGAGATCGAGCCCGAACACCTCGGCGCCGATCCGGCGGGTCATCGGCTTCACGTCCAGAACTTCGTATCCCATGGTCTTTGACCTTCAGTCCTCTGGGCCCAGGAACCGGCCCTGGCTGTAGATGAGGGGATCGCCGGGGGTCGCCTGGATGTTCAGGCCCCGGCCGATCAGGATGTCGTGGTCGCCTGCGGCGTGCAGGGAGTGCAGGCGACAGTCGATGCTGGCCAGGGCGCCGGTGATCTGCGGATCGCCCAGGACGCCCGGCGTGATCGCCACGCTCGCGAACCGGTCGGTGGCGCCGGGGCCGGCGAACAGGCGGGCCAGCCCCCCCTGACCAGCGGCCAGGATGTTGATGCAGAAATGGCCGGACCGCTTCACCGCCGCCCGGGTGCGGCTCTTGTGGTCGAGGCAGACCAGCAGCAGGGGCGGATCCAGCGAGACCGAGGAAAACGCGCTGACCGTGGTGCCCACGGGCTGGCCGTCCTCCCCTTGCGTCGTGACGATGACCACGCCGCTGGCGAAGGCGCCCATGGCCGCGCGCCAGGCGGGGCCGTCGAACGGCGCGCCGATTTCGACGTCGCCGAAGGTTGTCGCCTGTCCCATCAGGACTTCCCGAAAGGGTTGTCGCCATAGACCGGCGCCGGGCCCGTCCTCGCCTCCGCCGTCTCGGCCCGGCCGCAGATGGCCAGGGCCGTCAGGGCATAGACCAGAGCGCTGTCGGTCAGGTCCTTGGGGCTCGGCCGCCAGCGCTTGAAGCCGGTGGTGATGGCCGGAATCCGCTGCATGTTGAACACGTTGTGGTCGCGCCACATGCTGGAATAGACCGGCGCGGCCCGCTGCACCGGATGGCCCAGGGACAGGCGGGTGGCGGCGTCCACCGCGCCCACCAGGGGGGCGACCTCGCCCGCATCGGCCTCGAACCCGTGGCGGACCACGACCGGCTCGATGTCGACCTCGCCAAGCCCTGCGGCGCGCACCATCCGCTCAAGCGAATGCTGCAGATCAGCGATCCGCTGGCGGGGGTTCAGACCCACTTCCAGATAGAGATTCACGAGCTCGGTCCCGGCCCCGAAAGCATAGGGAACGCCCCCGCGCACCGCCGAGATCTGGGCCTTGGGCAGGGCCACGCCGCCGGCGCTCTCATAGGCGCTGTCGGCCTCGTACTGGCGGCTCCACTGGTGGATGGCGTCGGTCAGCGCGCCCAGGCGATAGATCGGATTGGGATGGTCGCCGGACTTCTCCGGCTGGGTCAGCAGCGGGGTGAACACCCCCTCCCCCCACAGCCGGAAGCGGAAGACGGCATAGCCGCAGCCGACCCAGGTGAGGCCGAAGTCGCAGCCCTCGGCGGCGATGGCGTAGTCGGGCGCCACACCCCCATGGTGGAACAGGTAATGGGCGCCGATATCCTTGCCCATATAGGCGACGCCCCGGTGCTCCTCGATGGGCTCAGGGCCGATCTCGCCCGGGCAGGCGGTCAGATAGAGCTTGCCGGCCAGGTCATAGCCCGCGGTCTTCAGCGCCTTGGCCGCGATCAGGAAGCAGCTCATCGGCCCCCGGTCATTGGCGATGGGATAGCCATAGAGGACCCCGTCCTCCAACCAGCACTTCTCCCACTCCGGATTGTCCAGGGTTTCGGGGCGGTACTTGTAGGCGTCGAGGTCGGGGTTCCAGGTGGGCGCCTCGGTGTCCAGGTGGGCGGTGAACAACAGGTTCTTGCCCTCGCCGGTCCCGCCATAGGTCCCGATGATGTTGTTGCGCTCCGGCGTCGCGCCGACCCGGCGGGGATTGAAGCCCTCGCGCTTCATCCAGTCGTGGACGAACTCGCCGGCGGCGAACTCATGGCCGGCCGGGCTTGGAATATTGCCCAGCGCCAGGGCCAGCTCGACGATCTCGGTCTCGCTGATCGCCGCGGCGATGGCGGCGCGGTCGGCGTCGGTGACGGCGAACGGCGCCTGGGCGCCGGGCAGTTGAAATCCATCGGCCATTACGCGGCCTCCTCCCAGGCGGTGATCACCTGGTCGGTCTCGACCAGGATCGCGCAGTTCAGTTCCAGGGCCTTGAGCGAGGCCGCGTGAACCTCGGCCTCGTAGGCGGCGCAGGCGTCGCTGGCCAGGAACACATGATAGTCCAGATGAAAGGCGTCGCGGACCGTGCAGTCCACGCAGCATTCGGTGGTCAGGCCCGCCACCACCAGGGTGTCGACGCCCAGGCCCTTCAGAACGCTGTCCAGCGGCGCGTCGTGAAAGCCGGAATAGCGGGCCTTCTCCACCACCGCCTCGCCCGGCAGGGGCTTGGGGCCGTACCAGTCAGACCCAACCTCGTCGGCCCGACAAAGCCCGGAGTCGGAGTCCGGATCACCGCCGCGACGGCGCATCCGCTCGCGCCAGGCGCCGGAGTCGGTCTCCGGCCGCGTGAACAGGCCGACAAACACCACCGGCGCGCCGGCCTTGCGTGCAGCCTCGGCCAGGGCCTGGGCCTTCTCCAGGGCCGGCGGCACGGTGGAGAGGTCCACGCCCCATTGGCCCAGCCGGCCTTCAGGCGCGGCGAAATCCACCTGCATGTCGATGATCACCAGGGCGGTGCGGGCCGGCGCGATCCAGGCCGCCAGCCCGTCGTCAGCCTGCACGGGGACGGCGAGCGCGCTCATGCGAAGGCCGAACGCAGACCCGGCAGGATCTCGGCGCCGAACATCTGCAGGCCTTCCACATAGTTGGGGAAGATCAGCATCAGCCCGTCCAGCTGGGCGAACTCCACGAACTCCTGCACCTGCTCGGCGCAGGTGGCCGGCGAGCCCACGGCGGTGTGGGTCATGAAGGCGCCCTGCTGCTTGGCCACCACGTCCAGCTTGTCGGCCGGCACGCCCCAGCTGCGCAGCATCTCCAGGATGGCGCCCATGTCGGTCCCGGACTTGTAGTGCTCGACCATGGCCTCGGCCTTGGCGTCGGTCTCGCCGTGGACGATGGTGCACATGGCGTAGGTCTTGATCGACTTGCCGAGGTCGGCGGCGACCTTCTTGGCCCGCAGGCTGTTGTCGCGGCGCTCCTCGGCCGTGCGGCCGCCGATGAAGCAGATGTCGGCCTCGCGCACCGAGAACTGGAAGCCACGGTCGGACTGGCCAGCACAGATCAGCTGCGGCCGCGGCCGCGACAGGGGCTGGGGCGAGGACTGGCAGTCGCGCATGGTGAAGAAGCGCCCCTCATGGTCGACGCTCTCCTCCTTCCAGAGGCGCTTGACCACGGCGGTCCATTCCTCGGTGAGCGCATAGCGGGCGTCATGGTCGAGGCTGTCGTCCCACATGCCCATCTGGTCGAATTCGGCCCGGTAGGCGCCGGCCACGATGTTCAGGCCCGCCCGGCCGCCGCTGATGTGATCCAGGGTGGAGATCATCTTGGCCGTCACCGCCGGGTTCTGCAGCAGCGGATGGACGGTGGCCCAGATCTTCACATTCTTGGTGGCCTCGGCGATGCCGGCCATCATGGTCACCGACTCCAGCGACGAGCCCCAGTGGTTGGTGGCGCCGCCAAAGCCCCGCCACTTGCCCATGGACATGACGAAGTCCATGCCGACCTCGTCGGCGGCGATGGCCGCGGCCCGGTTCTGGGCCCAGAGGTCGTTGAGCGGCGGGGAGGTCTCCGAGATGATCCAGCCGCCATTGGCGACCGGCAGGAAAACGCCGAATTCCTTGTTGGGGGAAGGCTTCTGGAACATGGGGGTACGCCTCAGACGGGATCGTTGACAAGACCGGCAGGCGGCGCGGCCGGGGCGCTCGCCTGCGTCTTCCACTGCGGCGGGCGCATGAAGAGCGAGGCGACAAACACCACGGCGGCGACGACGCCGAAGAGCTGGAAGGTGGGGGAGAAGCTGCCCAGCGCGTCACGCAGGGAGCCGCCGATCAGCGGGCCGAGCGCCGAGAGCGCGCCCACCAGGCAGACCGTGGAGAAGATCTCCAGATTATTCTTCCGCCCATAATAGTTGAGCAGCAGGATGGTGACGGCCAGGGACGTCAGGCCAAAGCCGATCCCGGTGCCCACCGCATAGATGATCATCAGCGGATAGGTGTCGGCCACGCTGAGCGCCAGGGAGCCCGCCCCCAGGACGCCGACGGCGAACATCAGCAGCCACTTGGGGTCGATCCGGTCGCCGATGAAGCCGCCGCCCAGGCGGGCCAC
>JAHUZY010000367.1 GCA_019264505.1 Phenylobacterium sp.
CGACCTGCCTTTCTCGATCTCACCGGTGGTGTCAGGCCTCGTCTGGGTGCTGCTGTTTGGCGTGAACGGCTGGTTGGGTCCCCTGCTGCAGGAGCTGGGGGTCCGGGTGATCTTCAATGTCACGGGGGTGATCCTGGCCACCCTGTTGGTGACCCTGCCCTTCGTCGCCCGGGAGCTGATCCCGCTGATGGAGCAGCAGGGCGCCGACGAGGAGACCGCCGCCATCACTTTGGGGGCCGGTCCCTGGACCACCTTCTTCCGAGTCACCCTGCCCAATGTGAAGTGGGGCCTGCTCTACGGCGTCCTGCTCTGCAACGCCCGGGCGATGGGGGAGTTCGGCGCCGTCTCCGTGGTCTCCGGACACATCCGGGGTCTGACCAACACCCTGCCGCTGCATGTGGAGATTCTCTACAATGAGTATGACTTCGTCGGCGCCTTCGCGGTCGCCACCATCCTGGCCGGCCTCGCCCTCGTCACCCTGGCGCTCAAGTCCGCACTTGAATGGCGGCATGCCGGCGAGCTTGCCGCTGTCCGGCGACACTGACGCCGCCATGCCGTTGATCGTCGACAACGTCTGCAAGCGGTTTGGCGACCATGTCGCCCTCGACGGCGTGTCCCTGGAAGCGCGGCAGGGCGAGTTCCTGGCTCTGCTGGGACCGTCGGGCTCTGGCAAGACCACCCTGTTGCGGGTCCTGGCGGGCCTGGAACGACCAGACCAGGGCGCCGTGACCTTCGCCGGCGAAGATCTGCTGGCCATGGACGCCCGGGCGCGGCGGATCGGCATGGTCTTCCAGCACTATGCGCTCTTCCGGCACATGAGCGTGGCGCAGAACATCGCCTTTGGCCTGGAAGTGCGCCCCGCCAGGTCCAGGCCGGCGCCCTCGGAGATCCGCAAACGGGTCGAGCGGTTGCTGGAACTGGTCCAGCTTCAGGGCCTGGGCGGGCGCTATCCGGCCCAGCTTTCCGGCGGCCAGCGGCAGCGGGTGGCCCTGGCCCGGGCCTTGGCCATCGAGCCGCGCATGCTGCTGCTGGACGAGCCATTCGGAGCGCTGGACGCCCGGGTCCGCCGCGACCTGCGCGCCTGGCTCAGGCAGATCCATGATGAGACGGGCCTCACCACCATCTTCGTGACCCACGACCAGGAGGAGGCCATGGACCTCGCCGACCGGGTGGCCATCCTGCGGGATGGGCGTCTGGAACAGGTGGACACCCCTGACCGGATCTATGACTCGCCGGCGTCGGCTTTCGTCTTCAGCTTCGTCGGCGAAGGGGTCCAATTGCCCGGCCAGGTCACGGACGGCGTCCTTTCCGTGGCGGGCTGGCGAACCCCGGCTCCGGCGGGAACCGCCGCCGGCGAGGTGACGGTGAGCTTCCGCGGCGAGTGCGCCGATCTGCTCCCAGCACCCGCCGATGGCCTGCCCGCTCGCATTCTTACGGCCTCGCGACGCGGCGGATCGTCGCGCGTGACCTGCGAGATCAGCGGCCAGACCTTCACCCTGGAAGCCCCGAAAACCCTTATGGCGCCTGGAGTTGAGGCGCGCCTCATCCCCCGGGCCCTGACCCTTCACCCAAAGTGACGCTTAAGCCCTGGGCAAGGTTTGCGGTCTAGCTCGCAATCGCGGACCGACGTTGTCCGAACAGAGAGAATTCTGAACACCATAACGCTGAAGACCTCGCGCGCCCTGGGCGCCTCCCTGATCGTGTTGGCCAGCGCTGTCGCCGCCAGCCCCGCCGCGGCGCAGTCCGCGCCGTGGACCCTGCATGACGCCATCGGCGCGCCCGACAATCTGAAGCTCTCGGGCACGGTCCGGGCGCGCTATGAGAGCCTTGATGGCCAGTATCGCCCGGCCTTTGGCGACGGCTCCGACCAGGGCCTCGTGCTGCGCTCCACCCTGTTCGCCGAGCTGGACCTTGCGCCGGTCCGCATCGGCGGCGAGGTGATCGATGCGCGGGTCTATCTGAACGACAGCGGCTCGCCGACCGGCACGGGCGACGTCAACGCCCTGGAACTGATCCAGGCCTATGTCGCCGCCGACGTGAACGACCTGTTTGTCGAGGGCGCCAAGGGCTCGGCCACGCTCGGCCGCTTCACCCTGGACATCGGCTCGCGCCGCCTGGTGGGGCGTTCCTCGTACGGCAATGCGACCAACGCCTTCGCCGGCGTCCGCGCCGACTGGAGCGCCAAGTCGGCCGGGGCCGCCACCCTGTTCTACACCTACCCCCTGCAGAAGCGCCCGTCCGACCGGGCCGGCATCCTCGACAATGAGATCGAGACCGACCGGCAGAACGACGACCTGGTGTTCTTCGGCGGCATCTACACCACGCCCAAGTTCGCCGATGGCGGGCAACTGGAGGTCTTCGCGCTCCGTCTTGAGGAAGAAGACTCCCCCCGGGTCGCCACCCGCAACCGCCGCCTGACCACGGTGGGCGGCCGCTTCGTCCGCAACCCGGCCGCCGGCCAGTGGGACTATGAGTTCGAGGGCGGCTGGCAGACCGGCAAGACCCGCAACTCCACCAGCGCCACTGACCGCCGCGACCTGGACGTGGACGCCCAATACCTGCACCTGGAGGTCGGCAAGACCTTCGAGGGCGCGTGGTCGCCCCGCGTGGCCCTCGAATACGACTTCGCCAGCGGCGACAAGAGCAGCACGGACGGCGAGTTCAATCGCTTCGATGGCCTGTTTGGTCCGCGACGCCCGGACTTCGGCCCGGTCGGCGCCTATGGTCCGCTGGGCCGCTCCAACTTCAACTCGCCCGGCGTGCGGGTCGAGGTGGTTCCCAACAAGCGCTGGGACGCCATGGTCTTCTACCGCGCGCTCTATCTGGATGAGGCGACCGACTCCTTCGCCAGCACCGGGGTGCGTGACGCCACCGGCCGTTCGGGCGACTTCGCCGGCCACCAGATCGAGGCCCGCGCCCGCTACTGGATCGTGCCCAAGGCCACGCGCCTGGAGTTCGGCTTCGCCAAGCTGTTGAACGGCGAATTCCTGGACAACGCCCCCAACGCCACCGGCGCCGAGCCCCTGTTCGGCTATGTGGAAGTCACCCAGACCTTCTAAGGCCTCCTCCCCCGGATGTCCCTGAACGGGCAGGGTCGGACGGTTCCGCGGAGCCGCCTGACCCTGCCCGCCTCTTTTCCGGGGTCGGCTTAAGGTGTGGATGAACCGGCCAGGGCCATGGCGCGGGGCGCGGCGGAGCCCCATCTGGGGTCAAGCTTAACCTGCGGAGACGCTCCCTTGGCCCTGACCCTCTATGACGCCTCGATCCCGGTCTATGTGCAGATGCTGCGCAACCTCGCCGCCCTGCTGAACAAGGCCGAGGCCCACGCCAAGGCCAATGGCCAGCCGCTGTCGGACCTGCTCGAGGCCCGCCTGGCCCCCGACATGCACACGCTGATCGGTCAGATCCAGCTGGCCACCGATGCGGCCAAGGGTGGCGCGGCCCGCCTGGCCGGCGTCGCCCCGCCGGTCATGCCCGACACCGAGACCACCTATGAAGAGCTGAAGGCGCGGGTCGCGACCACCCTGGCCTTCGTCGAATCCATCACCCCTGATCAGGTGAGCGACGACCTGGAGCGGACCATCGAGCTGCCCCTGCCCCGCGGCGCCATGACCTTCACGGCCAAGGACTTCGTCCTGACCTTCTCCCTGCCCAACTTCCTGTTCCACGTCTCGATGGCCTACGCCCTGCTCCGCCACAAGGGCGCGCCCATCGGCAAGATGGACTATCTGGCCGGCGGGCGGGCCTCAGCCTGAACCCGAGGGGCCGGGGGGACGGCTAAAGGTCGCCCCACATCCGCAGCAGATTGTGGTAGGCGCCGGTCAGCGCGATCAGCTCCGGCGCCCCGGCCCCCACCTTGCCGGCCAGTTGCTGGATGGCGATGTCCATCTGGAACAGCAGGCTGCGCTGGGCGTCATCGCGGATCATGCTCTGGATCCAGAAGAAGCTGGAGACCCGGGCGCCTCGGGTCACAGGGCGCACCTGGTGCAGGCTTGAGGCCGGATAGAGGATCATGTCGCCGGCCGGCAGCTTCACCTCGTGGACGCCGTAGGTGTCCTCCACCAGCAGCTCTCCCCCGTCATAGTCCTCAGGCTCGGTGAGGAAGAGGGTGGCCGAGAGGTCGCTGCGGATGCGCACCCGTCCATCGCCGCTCTGTCGCACGGCGTTGTCGATGTGCAGGCCGAAGGTCTGGCCGCCGCCATAGCGGTTGAACAGGGGCGGAAAGACCGTCTGCGGCAGGGCCGCGGTGACGAACAGGGGATTGCGCGACAGGGCGTCGAGGATGCGCTCGCCGGCCGCCTGGGCTTCGGGGGAGGCCTCTGGAAGCTGCGCGTTGCGCTTGGCCAGGGCCGACTGAGCGCCGGAGGTGACATTGCCGTCGACCCAGGCGCCGGCGTCGATGAGGCGGCGTAGGTCGGCGACCTGCGCCTTGGTCAGCACCTCTGGGATTTGCAGCATCATGGGACGGATCCTTGGACGGCGGCCTGGAGCAGAGG
>JAHUZY010000402.1 GCA_019264505.1 Phenylobacterium sp.
GGCCTGACGGGCCGTCCGGGCGGGACAGCCCGTCAGGGAACGGGTTGCTGACTCAGGGCTGGACCTGAACCTGCGTCGGCAGCACGTAGTCGACGCTGGCCCCAGGACCCAGGGGCAGGTCGAGGGCGGTCCAGCCCAGCACCATGACCAGTCCGGCCACCAGGAAGGTCAGGGAGTAGGGGACCATGACCGCCATCAGCGATCCGACCCGGAAATCGGGCTGGTAGCGCTGGGCGAAGCCCAGGATCAGGGGGAAATAGACCATCAACGGGGTGATGATGTTGGTGGTGGAGTCGCCCATCCGGAAGGCCGCCGTGGTCATTTCCGGGCTCACCCCAAGCAGCATCAGCATGGGCACCAGGATCGGCGCCAGGGCCGCCCACTTGGCCGAGGCCGAGCCGATGAAGATGTTGATGGTGGCGGTGAGCAGGACGATGGCGGTCAGCAGGAGCGGCAGCGGCAGGCCCGAGGCCCGCAGGCCCTCAGCCCCGTGGATCGCGATGATGGCCCCAAGATTTGACCAGTTGAACATGGCGACGAAGTGGGCGGCGACGAAGGCCAGCACGATATAGGGACCCATCTCGGCCATGGACTGGCCGGTCAGGCGCACCACATCGCCCTGGCTCTTCACCGTTCCGACCGCCGCCCCATAGGCGACGCCGCACACCAGGAAGAGCAGGAAGAAGCCCGCCACCAGGGAGGAATAGAAGGGCGTCATCCGCTCGCCTGGGCCCCCCTCGGCGTTGATGAAGGGTGCGGCGGGCCCGATGGTCATGGCGGCCCACAGACCAATCACCACCACCGCGCCCAGACCCGCCCAGATCAGGCCCTTGCGTTCCCGGGCGCTGGCCGCCTCGATCTCGGCCTCAGTCTCCGCCGCCTCGACCACCGGCGCAGCCGAAACCCAGGGACCCAGGCGCGGCTCGACGATCTTGTCGGTGACCCACCAGCCCAGGGGGGTGAAGACCACGGTCATGGCCAGGATGAACCACCAGTTGCCGGCGATATTGGCCGTCCAGGTCGGATCAAGCAGCCGGGCCGCGGGCTCGGTGATACCGAGCAGCAGAGCGTCCAGATGGCCCGGGAAGATGTTGGCTGAAAACCCGCCGGACACCCCTGCGAAGGCTGCGGCGATGCCGGCCACCGGATGGCGGCCGGCGGCGGCGAACACCACGCCGGCCAGGGGAATCAGAACCACATAGGCCGCATCGGCTGCGTGGTTGGCGATGATGGCGGTGAAGATGATGATCGGGGTCAGCAGAGCCTTGGGCGCCTTGGAGACGCTGGCGCGCATGGCTGCGGAGAACAGGCCGGTCCGCTCGGCGACGCCGGCCCCCAGCATGACGGTCAGGACAAAGCCCAGGGGCGCAAAGCTGGTCAGCGTCCGGGGCATGTCCACAAACAGCCGCCGAAGGTTCTCCGAGGTGGCCAGGCTGACGGCGGAAAGCGTCTCGCCGGTGACCGGGTTCAGCGCTGAAACGCCAAGGCCGGCGGCCAGCATGCTGCCCAGGAACAGGGCCGCGATCATCCAGACGAAGATGACCACTGGATCGGGCAGGCGATTGCCCACCTTCTCGATCATCCCCAAGACACCTGACTGCATGGCCATCCGGCTAACCCCTCCGCGAATTTGCGCCTAGCTTCGCGATGCGGAGCGCCCTGGCAAGCCTTGCCTTCTGATCAGCGGTCGGATGTGGCCTGCGGGGGCGGCGAAACCGCGTCAGAAGGCGTGTTCGCCTCGACGCCGGGTGGCTCCAGCAGCCGCTCCCCCTCTTCAGTTGGGACCGCCTCGTCCGGGGGATTGTCCGGCGCGCCCATGTCGAGCATCTCGCTGAGGGTGTCGACCACGGCCGAGACGGGCGAGGCGCGGGCCGCCCGGCGCGCCCGAATGTCGGCGGTGATGGCGAAGGCCCGGCGGTTGGCCTCAGACTCCAGGGCTCGCCAATCGCTCACATAGCGCGCGGCGAACCCCTCGGTCCCCAGGCGGCGATACTGCTCCATATGGGCAAGCTCATGGGCCCACAGCCACACGTTCTCCGCCACCTCGGCGTCGGAGAAGACGATCAGGTCCTTCAGGGTGACCGCGCCTTCTTCATAGTACCAGCGCGCCAGCAGGGAGCCGAGACCCAGGTCCTGGCCCGCCGTGGTCCAGCGGGCGCTGTCGAGAATCTCGTCGTCGAAATAGGCGGAGAGGGCTGTGCGGATCTTGTCCGGCATGGGCTGGGGCGTTTGCGCCGCCATGGCCTGGATGCGGGAAAACCGGATCGCCTGGACGAGGGCAGGTCCCGTGACGGCCGGCGAACGCCGAAGCGCGGCTTCCGAGGCGGCGCGCGCCTGATCGGTGGTGTTGCGCGCCGTCTGCGCGACACTGGCCCGCCATTCGGCCGGCGGCCGCAGGCTCGCCTCATCAGGTTCGCCAGAACACGCGGCGAGCGCGAACGCGATAGCCGCACCGAAAAGCCGGGGCGTCCGCCCCAGGCGGCGCCCGCTGATGTTCATTTTCAGGGTCAAACCACTCGCTCGCCTGTCTGGCCCGCCGCCTCGACGCCCCCGGCCTTAGCGCTCTGGCCGAGG
>JAHUZY010000438.1 GCA_019264505.1 Phenylobacterium sp.
AGATCGGCGTCTTGGCCTCACCCGAGAGGCGATCCGCGTCGGCGGCGAAGGCGGCGACCGAGACGCCGAGTTTCGCCATGAAGCGGTCCGCGCCGACCTGGATCCGCCGGCCGTCGACGAGCGCTTCAGCGCCGAAGCCCGGCAGGGCTTCGAAGCGGGAGGTCTCGGGCAGCTGCAGGCCGCGGGCTTGGGCCGCCTCGACGATGGCCTGGGCGATCGGATGCTCCGAGCGGCTTTCGACCGCCGCCACCAGGCGCAGGAGATCGGACTCCGCGAACCGATCTGTGACGCGGACATCCGTCAGGACCGGGCGGCCGAGCGTCAGTGTCCCTGTCTTGTCGAAGGCGACCGCCTGGACGTCGCGCAGGCTCTGCAGGGCCTCGCCGCGGCGGAAAAGGACGCCCAGCTCCGCGGCGCGGCCGGTGCCGACCATGATCGAAGTGGGGGTCGCCAGGCCCATGGCGCACGGGCAGGCGATGATCAGCACCGCCACGGCATTGACCAGCGCGAAGCTCAACGCCGGGCTGGGGCCGAAGACCAGCCAGACGGCGAAGGTCAGGACAGCGCCAACGATGACGGCCGGCACGAACCAGCTGGTGACCTTGTCGACGAGAGCCTGGATCGGCAGCTTGGCGCCCTGGGCGGCTTCCACCATCCGCACGATCTGGGCGAGCAGGGTCGCTGCGCCCACCTTGGTGGCGCGGAAGCGGAAGGCCCCGGTCTTGTTCACCGTGCCGCCTACGACAGCGGCGCCCGGACCTTTTTCGACCGGGATCGGCTCGCCCGTGATCATGGATTCATCGACGTATGAGGCACCGTCCAGGACCTCGCCGTCCACCGGCACGCGTTCGCCCGGCCGGACCACGACGATGTCGCCGGCAAGAACCTCAGAGACGGGAACCTCGAGAACCGCGCCTGTCCGCTCCACGCGCGCGGTCTTCGCCTGCAGCGTCATCAGACGCTTGATCGCCTCGCTTGTGCGGCCCTTCGCCTGGGCCTCGAACAGGCGTCCGACCAGGATCAGGGTGACGATCACGGCGGCGGCTTCGAAATAGATGTGGTTGGCTCCGACCGGCAGCAGGCCGGGCATGAACGTGGCGACGGTCGAATAAGCGAACGCGGCCGTCGCGCCGAGCACCACCAGGGAATTCATGTCCGGCGTGCGCCGAACGAGGTTCGGCACGCCCTTGCGATAGAAGCGCAAGCCAGGAGCGAACAGCACGAAGGCGGCCAGCGCGAAGCTGACCAAGCGCCAGGGCTGCTCGCCGATCGTGCTCGCCAGGAGATGGTGGGCGCCGGGCACGAAGTGGCGGGCCATCTCGACCAGAAACAGGGGGATCGTCGCCAGGGCGGCGAGGCTCACCGCGCGCTTCAAACCCAGGATCTCCGCCGCGCGCGCCGCGCGTTCGCGATCGGCGAGGTCCGGGCCGGCTTCGACGATCGGGGCAGCGTGGTAGCCGGCCTTCTCGACGGCTGAAACGAGGGCGGCGATATCAGCGCCCTCGAGCACGGTGACCGTGGCGCGCTCCGTGGCCAAGTTGACCTGCGCTTGCAGCACGCCCGGCGCGGCGCGAAGCGCCCGCTCCACCCGCCCGACGCAGCTGGCGCAGGTCATGCCCTCGATCTTCAGTCCGAGGGTGTGTTCAAGCGGCTCGTATCCGGCCTTGCGGATTGCTTCGACGACGGCCTCGGTCTGACCGTCGGGCGTGAGTTCCACGTGGGCGCGCTCGGAGGCGAGGTTGACCGAGGCGCGAACGACGCCCGGGACCGCTGAGATCGCCTTCTCCACGCGGCCGATGCAGCTCGCGCAGGTCATCCCGAGGATGGGAATCTCAAGCGGCTGAAGGATTTGTGCGGGCATTGGCAGCTCCTCAAGGACGATGCCCAACGCAGATGGACCTTCCCATGATAGGAAGGTCAAGCGCGAGAAATCAGGCCGTCGGCTGCGACCGCGCGCCGTCGGAACTTGTTTCTGATACGCGCGAAGAGGGGCCTGCCCCTCGGCGAACGGCAAATGGTAAAGGAGGCGCGAGCAGATCCTCACGCTCACGACATACCGAGGCGTCGGCGGCGTTACAGTTGCGGATCACCGAGATGCTCGGTTGACCAGCCACAAACACCCGCAGGACGCTCGGCTTACAGTTCTGGCCACCCTTTAGGAGCGGCGATCTCCTGGCGCAGAACGGGGCAGGGCTCTTCGAAGCGGCGTGGCAGCGCGGCTTGCGTGGAGTGCGTGGTCGACAGCGAGCGTCACGGGCCGATCTGAGCGTCCTTGTTGCGTGTTCACCGCTTTGTCCAAAGACAGCATCTGGATCCGCCAGCACTCACCGACATCGTCGCGAACGTGGCCTTAGGCCGCTCAGCGGCATCTACCTGGCCGCGTCCTAACCGCCAGCGTGAGCGCTACAGCTCGCCCTGGCGAGACCGTGGCGCTGACCCCGGCGTGCGACATCGCGCGCTATCGCGTATACGCGGGTGGTCGTCGAAAGGTTTATCGCGCTCGGCGGCGCCGCCCAGGGATTGAGACGGCGCCGCTCTCCCTAGCGAGGGTCAGTGGACCGTTGCCAAGAGACTATTTGCCTAGCAGCTGGCGGCACTGCGCATGGCTCATGCCCATGGTGTTCACCGCCCCAGTCTTATCCGACGAATGGCTGTGCGTGGCCCCTTCGCCCATTTCTAGCATCTTTTCACAAGCCGCTCGCTGCTCAGGGGTCGATGGCTCATTCGTTGTCGCGCACGCGGAAAGCGCACCCGCTGCGGCGATCACGCCCCAGATATACACCCTTTTCATCATTCTTCCGTCTCTCCTACTAGGCGCTTGCACCGATAACACGGTGCGGGTTGAGATGATAGTGATGGTGGTTTCTGACACGTTTAGAGAGCTGGCGTGATGAGGAAGTGGGCAGACAGTGCTCAAGCATGCCTCAGGATTGCGCAGAACGAATATAGATAAGCCGAGACGTAGTTGCCCTGCGTTCGTCGCCAGGCAGGGACGCCTGGAAGGAGGGTCAAGTCAGCGTTTGTTGCTGATGGCCGTGTCCACAAGGCTGTCGGGTGAGGTCCATCTCGGTGAAGTCGCCAAACAAAGCTGAGAGCGCCGAAGGCCGCCGCGGTGACGGGGAAGCTCGAGGCGAGGGATGTCCTCGAATAGACCAGTAGACGAGCGGATAGCGCATGAAGTTTGCTCGGCGCCTTTGTCGCTAACAATCTTGGGCAGACACAAGCGCCCGTCGCATCGTGCCCCTGGGCGGCGAGAGGCCTACGATTCAACGCGAGACGTTTCAGGAAGGCTGCAAGCGACGAGCTGAGAGGGCGCAGCCAAGCGCAATTTTAGGCGGACCGTTGTGTGACGTTGACGCCGGGTGTTTGCTGATGCCGAGGCCCGTCTTCGCCGAGGCGTAGACGCTTCAGCAGCAGTGCGTTGACCGCGACGAGCACAGAGCTCCCAGACATGGCGATGGCCGCGACTTCGGGGCTGAGCGTGATGGGGTAGAAGACCCCCGCGGCCGCCGGGAAGGCGACAATATTGTAGCCCACGGCCCACCAGAGGTTCTGGTGCATCTTGCGCAAGGTCGCGCGGGAGAGCTCGACAGCCTTGACGACATCGAGGGTGTCGCTGCGCATCAGGACGACCTTGGCGCTTTCGATCGCCACGTCCGTGCCCGCGCCGATGGCGAAGCCGACGTCAGACTGGGTAAGGGCGGGGGCGTCGTTGACCCCGTCGCCCACCATGCCGACCTTGTTGCCCTGCGCCTGCAGCTCTTTGACTTTGGCGGCCTTGTCGCCGGGCAGCACTTCGGCCAGGACGATATCGATCCCGAGCTCGCGACCAATTCTCTGCGCCGTACCCAGGTTGTCGCCGGTGATCATCGCCACCTTGACGCCCAGGGCCTGCAATCGCTCGATGGTCTCCCGTGCAGTCGGTCGCGGGGCATCGGCGATGGCGATGAGGCCGATCACACGACCGTCGCGGGCGATATGGGCCACGGTGCGGCCGGCGCCTTGCAATTCGGCGGACTTCGCGGCGAGCGGTCCCAGATCGATACTGTTTTCCTCCATCAACATGCGGTTGCCCGAGTAGACAATCCGTCCGTCCACGAGGGCGCGAACACCCTTGCCCTCGAACGAAGCGAACTCCGTCAGCGGGGGCAATGTGAGGCCCTGCGCTCGTTCAAGCACCGCGACGGCGATGTGGTGCTCCGAACCCTGTTCGATGGCCGCGGCGATCGCGATGATCGTCGCCTCGTCGAACCCTGGCCCAGGGACCACTTGCTCCACCTTCGGTTGGCCCATGGTGAGCGTGCCGGTCTTGTCGAAGATGATGACATCGAGCTTCACGGCGTCCTCCAGCGCCGCGGCATCCTTGATCAGGATGCCATGGGCCGCGCCCAATCCGGTGCCGACCATGATGGCCATAGGGGTGGCGAGGCCGAGCGCGTCGGGGCAGGCGATGACAAAGACAGTGATGGTGAGCGTCAGCGCGAACAGCAGCGTCTGGCCGAGCACCCAGAACCAGATTGCGAAGGTCAACAGGCCAATGACGATCGCCGCCAGCACCAGCCACTGCGAGGCCCTGTCCGCCAAGAGCTGGGCTGGAGCCTTGGAATTTTGCGCCTCCTGGACAAGCTTGACGATCTGGGCGAGCGCGGTGTCGGAACCCACCTTGGTGGCGCGGTAGCGGAAGGCGCCGGTCTTGTTGATCGATCCGCCCACGACAGCATCGCGGACCTTCTTGGAGACCGGCAAAGATTCCCCGGTGAGCATCGACTCATCGATCTCCGACGCGCCCTCTTCGATGACGCCGTCGACCGGAATCTTGCCGCCGGGCCTGACCGCCACGAGGTCGCCGACCTCCACCTCGGAGGTTGAGATTTCTACTTCGACCCCGTCGCGGATGACCTTTGCGGTCGGCGGGGCGAGATCCATCAGCCGCCGGATCGCCTCGGACGCACCAGCCCTCGCGCGCATCTCCAACCAGTGTCCGAGCAGGATGAATACGAGCAGCAGGGCCGAGGCCTCGTAGAAGTTCGCGGCCTCGAAGAAGAAGGTCGTGCCAACGCTGAAGAGGTAGCCCGTCCCAACGCTGAGCAGCACGAGCACGGCCATGTTGAACACGCCGCGCCGCAGAGCTCGCGCCGCAGCGATGAAGAAGGGCCAACCGGGCCACAGAATTGCGCCGCTCGCGAGTACAAACAGAACTAGTTCTAGATCCCAGCCAAACGGCGGCTCTACCCGCAGGAAGTCCATGCCCATCGGGGCGAGAAAGAAGATGGGAATGGTGAAGGCGAGCGCCACCACGAAGCGGTTGCGCATATCGCGAGCCATGGACTTCATATCCATGCTGGGCCCGTGGCCCATGCCCGCCATAGCGTCGTGCTCGCCGTGTCCCGCCTTTGGTGCGGCCCTGCCCTCGGCCGGCGCCGGGGGGCCATGCTCGTCGATCGCCTCGGCTCTTAACGCGTCTTGTCCAGGGGCGCAGTCGTGGCGCGGCACGACTTGCCCGGCGCAATGAAAACCGCAGTCCCGCACCGCCTGTTCAAGCTCGGCGGGGCTGACCTGCGCCTCGTCGTAGGTCACGGTGGCGCTGGCTGAGGCGAAGTTGGCCGTGACCCGTCTGACGCCCTTCAGACCCGCGAGCTGCTTCTCGACCACCAGCGGATCCAAAGGCGTCCGGAAGCCAGATACGTCGACGGTCGTTGTGCGCATGGCATACCCCTGCGGTGGCGGCGCTGGACGTGCGGATCAAACTGGAGAACCCTGGGCGTCGCCTGACCGGCGCAGGCGCGGGATGAAAGCGGGCGTGGCGCGCTTGTACGCGGCATAGACTTCGCCGAAGCGGGCCGCGGTCTCGCGCTCTTCGCTGACGGCCAAGCGCCAGTACATCACCACCAGGACCGGGAACATCGCGAGCGTGAGCAGTGTCGGCCATTGCAGCAGGAAGCCGAACATCACCAGGACGAAGCCGAGGTATTGCGGATGTCGGACCCGGCTGTACGAGCCGGTCGTCGCCAGCTTGCCTTCACGCTGGGCGCGATACAGCACCGGCCAAGCCGCCGAGATCGCCCAGAAACCCCCGCCAATAAAGGCGAAGCTCAGCAAGTGGAACGGACCAAAGTGGGGGTTAGCCTTCCAGCCGAACATCATCTCGAGGAGGTGACCGGCGTCGTGCGACCACCAGTCGACGTTCGGGAAACGGCTCTGCAGCCAACCTGACAGGAAGTAGATGGTCAGCGGAAAGCCGTACATCTCGGTGAACAAGGCAACGAGGAAAGCGCTGAACGCGCCAAACGAGCGCCAATCGCGCGCCGTCCGCGGTTTAAAGAAGGTCAATGCGAAGAAGATGAATAGCGCTGAATTCAGGATCACCAAGGACCAGAGGCCGTATGCGGGCGGAGCGGACATTGCGGCCTCTTCTATAACCTGTGCTGGTGGGTCTGGACCCCGGGTTTCGGCGCCTGATCTTCACCGTCGCGACTGCCGTCGTGACCGCCATGTCCCCCATGCATGCCCAGATGAAGAAGCGGGCAAAGGAGCAGCAACAGGAAAGGCAGCCAACCCAGCACGTGCAGACGGTGCTCGCCTACCAAGAGGAAGATCAGGCCAGCGCCGAAGACGGCGATGACCAGCCCTGTGAGGAGCATTCGCAGCCCCTGGGTCGGGCGCGCGCGCCTATCGGGGGTCCCAGGCCTAAAAGGGCCCCCTGAGAGCGATGCAGGGCGACTTGGCGGTGATTGTCGATGTTCCATCTGAAAAGCTCCTCACCCAGGCGCTCGACCGCGCCCTCGCACAACCGACGCGTAAGACGACGCAGATCGGGACACGTCATTACAGCGCGACGAGAAGGACTCTCCGCCGCACCGCTTGGACGGTAGCTGGTCATCGGACTCTCCTAGATTACACGGCCCGCATAACGTCGCTGGGGCCGCCACTAGGCCTTGAGCAGCTTTTCGGCCCTCGTCTTGGCCCAGCAATCGGCGAGAGCGCAGCTCTGGCACTTCTCGGCCATGACTTGACGCAGGGCGTTGCGGGCGCGGTGGAGGCGCACGGCGGCGTTGTTGGCGCTGAGCTCCAGATGGTGGGCGACAGCCTTCAGGGGGCGCTCATCGAGATAGGTCTCGGCGAGGATCTGGCGGTACTCCGACTTGAGCTCGCGAAGGGCGGCCTTCAGGCAATCGCTCGGAGCGACGAGGTCCTCGTCCGTGTCGGCCGCGTCCGGCGCAGGCTGGACGGCCAGAGCATCGAGTGTGCGGCGCCGGACGGCGGCCCTGCGGTAGCGGTCGACCACCAGCCGGCGCAGGGTGACGCCCATCCAGGCCTGAGTGCGCACGGCGGCGCCCAGTGATTCAGCGTGCTGCAGGAACTTGATAGCGGCGTCCTGCCAAGCGTCCTCGGCGTCTTGCTGCGACGGCAGACGGCTGCGCAGGAAGCGCATCTGGCGGGGCCGTTCGGCGGCCAGCTGCAAGGCCAGATCGTCCCTGCCGCCTTGAGGATCAGCAAGGCCCCGCGAAGATTCCAACGGATGGAATGTCGCTCCACTATCAGCACTCTCAAATATTGCGGCTGTCGCGTGCAGCATTCGAATGTCCCCCGATCTGTTCGCGTGGAGCTTCAACGGGAATGAAGCCGCCTTCTTTGATCGCGGTCAAGTTCAACATTTAAGTGGCAAAGCAAAAATTTATTTGAGGGGTTTTGTCACCTCGTGCGTATTGCCGCTTATCTTGGGCGTCGCGTGTGCTGGCAGGGCGATCACGCTCCGGGGAACGTCTTGCACAGCCCACTTCCGGCCATGATGATCGACTTTACCTGCGGCGTTGGGAGCCGGCGCATTCGGGCCTGACGCTGCTGGCTTTGTTCCTGGCCGTGAACCCGGTGGCTTTTGGCGTGACCCTGAGGGCCCGCGACTTTAGTGGCGAGGCACTCTGAGCGAGTTGCCGTTCCAGCGCGCTTGGGAGCGGACCCTTAGGCCCGCTCCCGGCGCATCACCTGACCGGGGACGATCAGGCCAGGGGCGAGCGAGGGGGGCGCTCGCCCTTTCCGCGGCTCAGCGCCGGCCGCGAAAGTAGTTGTAGAGACCGCCGCCGAAAAAGGCCGCGTACCAGCCCGAGGCGAAAGCCGCGACGGCCCCGAACGCGGTGTTCGACGGGTCGCGCCAGTCAAGCGAGGGCATGACGCGGGCGAGCAGATGCTCGGTATCCGCGGGCAGCAGATAGACCAGCGCGGCGCACAACACGAACGTCAGCAGAAAGAAGATCTAGAGGCTCCAACCTAGGGCCATCAACTGCACGCCGGACCTGATGCTCTGCTGATTCATCACTTCCCTGCGGCTCATCGCGTCTCCTCCAATGGCCCGCTCGGGCCGTCCTTGAAACAAGACGCCAGGGTCGGCTGAAGCTTACAGACAAGGGGGTTCTGCGAAGTTTGGAGCCCCCCCTGTAGCGCTAGTCCGGCGCCGAGTTCACTGCAGGGTGCGTGAAAGGGTTGCAGCGCTACAGCAAGGATTTGACCCCGCGCTCAATCTTCTCTTCAGCACCCAGCGTAATCACCCGCTCCAACGGCAGCGTCGCTGTAATGGCGGCGGTGCGAATGCGTCTGGTGGCGGATGAACAGCGGCTCCGGACAACACACAGGTGTCGGCGACGACCCGCGTCGATCTGGTGGATTCCTCTCTGGCCTTGCGAGCCGAGGCGCATCCGCCATGTCGCTAGGCCTGTTCCCGGCCGGCGGCCTGTGGTCGGACCAGACGCCGATCCGCGCCGAACTGTTCAGCATCGAGCGGCTTGAGGCGCACGCCAAG
Organism: Phenylobacterium sp.; assembly: GCA_019264505.1. Lineage (GTDB taxonomy): Bacteria > Pseudomonadota > Alphaproteobacteria > Caulobacterales > Caulobacteraceae > Phenylobacterium. The sequence goes on from JAHUZY010000438.1 coordinate 8,795, forward strand.
AGCCTAGCCCTGGCTCAGCCCGTCGAAAGCCGCCCCAAGACTGGTCGCAGCCTCACTGGCCGGTTGCTGGACAACCAGCGCCGGCTCATCGAAGCCATCAAGGTGCTGCAACGTTCGGGCGGGGGCGACGACGGCGCAACGCCCGCGGCGCAATGGCTACTCGATAACTTCCATGTGGTCGAGGAGCAGATCCGCGAAATCCGTCGGGACTTGCCGCCCGGCTACTACCGGCAGCTTCCGAAGCTGATCTCTGGGCCCTTCGCGGGCTACCCGCGGGTGTTTGGGCTTGTCTGGGCGTTCGTCGCCCACACCGACAGCCGCTTCGACGTGGAGATGCTGCAGCGCTACGTTCATGCGTACCAGAGCGTCCACTCGCTCACCATCGGCGAGCTTTGGGCGGTGGCCATCACCCTGCGCCTCATTCTGGTGGAGAATCTACGGCGCCTCGCCGACCAAATCTTGGACAGTCGCGAGGCCCGCATCACCGCCGACCACCTGGCGGACCGCCTGCTCGGCGCCTACGGACGCGACCCCGAACCCGCTGCCGCCATACTGCAGGGCTGGGAAGGTCGGCAGCGCCCGGACGCCTTCACGATGCAGCTGGTGCATCGGCTGCGCGATCAGGACGCGAGGATCGCACCCGTGTTGGGCTGGCTGGACGAGCAGCTCGCAGAGCACGGCGTTACAGCTGACGCCGTCGTTCGTGGGGAGCACGATCGGCAGGTCGCCGCCGCCGGCACCGTCCGCAACATCGTCACGAGCCTGCGGCGCATCTCGGAAGTGGACTGGCTGGACCTGGTCGAGCGGATGAGCCTCATCGATGCGGCGCTTACACGGGCAGGCGATTTCGGGGAGATGGATTTCGCGACCCGCAATCTTTACCGCACCGCAATCGAGGCCCTTTCGCGAGGCAGCGGTAAGAGCGAGATGGAGGTCACTTGGGCCGCCATCGCACGCGCTGAGGCCTGTGCTGGCGAGGTGGCGAGCTGCCACGTCGGCTGTCACCTGATCGGGTCGGAACGACCCCGCTTCGAAGTGGCGCTGGGATTTAGACCGCGGCCGCGCGAGTTCCTGACCCGGGCTTTCCAGCGCCTCGGAACCGGCGGCTATGCCGCAGCGATCATCTTCGTGGCGACGTTTGCCCTCCTATTGCCGCTCCTGCATGTGCGAGACCTGGGCCTGGGCGGCATCTGGCTGGGCGCTTTGGCGGTGCTCGGAGCGGTGCCGGCCTTGGAGCTCGCCGTCGCCCTCGTCAACGCGGTCGTTACCCATAGCGTTCGAGCAGACGCTCTCCCAGCGCTCGAGCTCGCGGGCGGAGTCCCCGCCGAGCATCGCACTCTCGTGGCGGTGCCGATGATGCTCACCAGCCCGGAGGCGATCCGGGCGCAGGTCGAGGGCTTGGAGATCCACTATCTCGCCAGTGTCGAAGGCGACGTCCACTACGCACTCCTGTCGGACTGGGTAGACGCGGAACGCGAGAGCCAGTCGGTCGATGCCGAACTCCTTGCCCTGGCGGCCGATGGGATCGCGAGCCTGAACCAGAAGTATGGCCCAGCGCCTGGGGGAGACCGTTTCCTGCTGCTGCACCGCCGGCGGGTATGGAACGACAGTGAAGGCCGCTGGATCGGATGGGAGCGCAAACGCGGCAAGCTCCACGAGTTGAACCGCCTGCTGCGCGGGGCGCAGGACACGACGTTCGTCACCGCGCCCGAGGCGCCAATCACCGTCCCGGAGGGTGTGCGGTACGTCATTACACTGGATGCCGACACGCGCCTGCCCCATGACACGGTGCGCCGCCTGATCGGCAAGATGGCCCATCCTCTCAACCGCCCACGCCTCGATGCGGGACAGCAGCGGGTGGTGGAAGGCTACGGAATCCTGCAGCCGCGGGTTTCGCCGGCGCTGCCGGTGGGGCATAGCGGCTCGCTGTTCCACCGGCTGTTTTCGGGAGCGAGCGGGATCGACCCCTATGCCGCCGCGGTAAGCGACGTCTATCAGGACCTGTTCGGCGAAGGCTCCTACGGGGGCAAGGGGATCTACGACGTAGACGCCTTCGAGGCGGCGCTTTGCGGGCGCGTACCGGAATCAACGATGTTGAGCCATGACCTGTTCGAGGGGGTCTATGCGCGCACCGGTCTGGTGTCCGATGTCGAGGTGGTGGACGACGCCCCCACCCGTTACGACGTTGCGGGCCTTCGGCACCATCGCTGGGCTCGCGGCGACTGGCAGTTGTTGCCTTGGATTCTTCGCATACCCGCCGGCAGATGCCTCGCGCCGGGGCCGCTCCCGGTCATCGGGCGGCTGAAGATGCTCGACAACCTGCGACGGACCCTGACCGCGCCAGCGGCCGTAGCGGCGCTGTTCGCGGGGTGGGCCGCCCTCGGCAACCATGCCATCGTCTGGACGCTGTTCGTGCTGGGCTCCGTCGTCGCGCCGGCGCTCATGCCGCTGATCGATGACCTTGCGCCGCGCACTGCAGGGATACGCACGCGAGACCGACTGAGAGGCATGGGCGCGGACCTCCGCGTCGCGACCGCCCGCGCCCTGCTGCTGGTCACGCTTCTGCCCCACCAGGCCTGGCTCATGTCCGACGCCATCGTTCGGACGCTATGGCGCCTGTTTGTCACCCGCCGTCGACTGCTGGAATGGGTGCCCGCAGCCCAGCTCGCGGCAGGCCTGCCGTTGGGCGTCTCAGACTTCTATCGACGGATGTGGGGCGTATTGCCCCTGGCCTGCGCAGGCCTTGCGATCAGTGCGATCGGGTCCGGCGAGGCTTGGCCGCTCGGGGTGAGCATCTCTTTCGCCTGGCTGTTCGCGCCGTTGGTCGCTCAGCGGATCAGCCGAATTCAACCCCTGCCGGAAGCGGGCGAGCTGACCGCGGCCGACACGGCCGCGCTGCGTCTGACGGCGCGCCGGACCTGGCGCTACTTCGAAACCTACGTCACCGCCGCCGACAACCACCTGCCGCCGGACAACGTCCAGGAAGATCCCCCGGCCGTCGCCCACCGCACATCTCCCACCAACATTGGTCTCTACCTGCTCTCGACCGTCTGCGCGCGTGATCTCGGTTGGATCGGCGTCGGCGACGCCCTCGAGCGTATAGAGGCCACGCTGGCCACCTTGCAGCGCATGGACCGCCGCCGCGGCCACTTGCTCAACTGGTATGACACGCGCGATCTCCGCGCGCTGGAGCCGCTTTATGTGTCCACCGTGGACAGCGGCAACTTGGCTGGATGCCTGCTGACGCTCGCGGCGAGCTGCCGCGCGTGGCGGGCCCAGCCGCTCCCGCCGCAGGCGCGATGGGCCGGCGTGTCCGACGCCATCGACCTCGCCAGGGAGGAATTGGCGCCGCTCTGCGCGCCTGCGGTGTCCGCACATCAGACCTGGGAGCGCCTGGAGGGTGCGCTACGGGACCTCTCGGGGACCTTGCGCCGAAGCGAGGAGGGAAAGGACGCCCGAACTTTGGACGATGTCCTGCGCGAATGGGCGGGACTCGCCGAACCGCTGAGGGGTCTGCTGGCGGAACTCGAGGACGCTGCGGAGCTGGCCCATTGGCTATCCGCAGTGGAGGCGGGGCTCCGCAGCCATCTCCGCGACTTGGAATTCTCTGAGCTGGACCGCCGTCTCGCAGCGGCGGAAGCCGCCGCGCGCCAGCTGGCGCTGGAGATGGAGTACGGCTTCCTGCTCGATCAAGACCGCAAGCTGCTGTCGATCGGCTACCGCGTCGCCGATGGGGCGTTGGACGCCAACTGCTACGATTTGTTGGCCTCTGAGGCCCGGTTGGCGAGCTTCCTCGCCATCGCTAAGGGCGACGTGCCGGCGCGTCACTGGTTTAGACTCGGTCATGCTGTGACCCCCACGCCTGAAGGCGCGGCCCTGATTTCCTGGTCGGGGTCCATGTTCGAGTACCTGATGCCGTCGTTGGTGATGCGCTCGCCGGCCGGCAGTCTGCTGGAGCGGTCGCTGCGGGCGGTCGTCCGCCGCCAAATTGCTTACGGGCGGAGCCATGGCCGGCCCTGGGGCGTCTCGGAATCTGGGTTCAATGCGCGGGATCTCGAGTTCACCTACCAATACTCCAACTTCGGGATTCCGGGTCTCGGTCTCAAGCGAGGCCTCGACGAGGAGGCCGTCGTCGCACCCTATGCGACAGCGCTCGCCGCGATGATCGATCCGCGCGAAGCCGTCGCCAACTTCGGCGTCTTGACCGCGGCGGGCGCAAAGGGACGCCACGGCTTCTATGAGGCTTTGGACTACACGCCCGCGCGGGTGCCGGAAGGCGCCCGTGTCGCTATCGTGCGATCGTTCATGGCCCATCACCAGGGGATGACGGTCACCGCCTTGGCGAATACGTTGCTGGGCGGACTGTTACGCGAGCGCTTCCACGCCGAACCGCTGGTTCAGGCCGCCGAGCTCCTCCTGCACGAACGCATGCCGCGCGACGTCCGGCCGGCGACGGCCGCCGCCGAGCGCGCGGGCCCGCACTTGACCGAGGCGTCGGAACTGGCGCTCGGGCGCCACTACTCCACACCGCACGGCGCGAGTCCCGCCACCCACATTTTGTCGAACGGTCGCTACAGCGTGCTGCTCACCGCTGCGGGAGGCGGTTGCAGCCGCTGGCGAAGCCAGGCGCTAACGCGTTGGCGCGAAGACAGCGTGCGCGACGACTGGGGCGCTTTCATCTATCTGCGCGATGTGGCTAGCGGGCGCGTTTGGTCCACCGGCTATCAGCCTACCGCCGCCGAGCCGTCGGAGTATGGCGTGACCTTCTTCGCCGACCGCGCGGAATACTCGCGCCGCGATGGCGACCTGGTGACTGAACTCGTGGTGCTGGTTTCCGCGGAGGATGACGGGGAGCTCCGACGCGTGACCTTGACCAATGCAGGCGCCATCGAGCGCGAAGTCGAAATCACCTCATATGGTGAGCTGGTCCTTGCGCCCGACGCCGCCGACGCCGCCCACCCGGCGTTCTCCAAGCTGTTCGTGGAGACGGAACACCATCCGGCGCTTGGGGGCGCTTTGCTTGCGACCCGTCGACGCCGGGCGCCGGAGGACCCTGAGCTCTGGGCCGCGCATCTGGCGATCGTTGAAGGCGCTGCCCTCGGCAAGCCGGAATTCGAGACCGATCGCGCGCGCTTCCTGGGCCGGAACCGCGATGTCCGCGCACCGATCGCCGTCTTCGAAGGCCGCCCGCTGACCGGCCAGGCCGGCGCGGTGCTCGATCCGATCTTCGCGCTTCGGCGACGCGTGCGGATCGCCCCCGGCTCTACGGCCCAGGTCTCCTTCTGGACCTTCGCCGCCGGCTCGCGCGAAGCCATCTTGGAGGTGTTGGATCAGCATCTTCACACCGCAGCCTGCGAACGGGCCGCAGCCTTGGCGTGGACCCGGGCGCAGGTGCAGCTGCGCCATCTCGGCGTCACCCACCGGGACGCCGACAACTTCCAGCGCCTGGCCGGCCACCTGATCTACGCGGCGCCTGCGCTCAGACCCTCGTCGGAGGTGGTGGCGGCAGGCGCGGGGGGGCAGCCGGACCTCTGGGCCCTGGGCATATCAGGCGACCTGCCCCTGATCCTATTGCGGATAGACGACCTCGAACATCTCGCCACCGCCCGCGACCTGCTCCACGCTGCGGAATACTGGAAGCTGCAGCGGCTCCCGGTGGATGTCGTGATCCTGAATGACCACGCGGCCTCCTACATTCAAGATCTGCAAGGCGCGTTAGAGGCCTTGGTGCGCGTGACGCAATCCCGCCGCGCGCCAGACGAGGACCCTGTACCGGGCGCTGTGTACGTGCTGCGCGGAGACCTCGTTTCGCCAGCGCTCCAGGCCCGCCTGTTGTCGGTATCGCGGGTTGTGTTGTCAGCGCAGCACGGGCGGCTGGAAGACCAGCTTGACCGGCTCCGGGACCGGCAGGAATGGCCGCGGCCGCCGTTGGCGGCGCCGCAGGTTTCCGCTACGCCATTGCGGTCATCGCCTGTCCCAGACCTGGAGGCCTACAACGGGATCGGCGGCTTCGCGCGCGAGGGCCGGGAGTATGTCGTTGTCCTCAGCCCTGGCCAGACCACGCCAGCGCCCTGGATCAACGTCGTCGCCAACCCGAGCTTCGGGTTCCAGATCTCCGCGGAAGGTTCGGGATACACCTGGGCCCTCAATAGCCGCGAGCACCAGCTCACCCCCTGGTCGAACGACCCGGTCGCCGATCGCGGTGGCGAGGCGTTGTACCTGCGCGACATGGAAACCGGCGAGCTCTGGAGCCCGACCGCGTACCCGGTGCGGGATCCAGAGGCGACCTATGTCTGCCGCCACGGCCGCGGCTACAGCCGGTTTGAAGCCACGGTCGGCGACTTCGAGACGGAGCTCCTCGCCTATACGCCGCTGCTAGACCCGGTGAAAATCCTGCGGCTGAAAGTCCGCAATCTGTCCAGCCGGCCGCGCCGGCTGTCGGCCTGCGCCTATGTGGAGTGGGTCCTCGGCAAAAGCCGGGGCGCGATAGCGCCCTTCACGGTCACGCACGTCGATAAAGCGAGCGGGGGCCTGATGGCCCAGAACCGTTGGAATCCCAGCTTTGGGGAGCGGGTGGCGTTTCTGGACGCCTGTGGCCGCCAGACGAGCTGGACGGGCGATCGCCGGGAATTCATCGGTCGCAACGGCAGCCTGCGTCGGCCAGCGGGTCTGGCGGGCGAGGCGCT
>JAHUZY010000020.1 GCA_019264505.1 Phenylobacterium sp.
ATCTGCGGCTGATCCAGTCCGAAGACGACGACCTGGCGTTTGAGCGGATCGTCAATGTGCCCAAGCGTGGGATCGGCGAGACCACCGTCCAGAAGCTGCTGCAGATCGCCCGGTTGAACGGCGTCTCGGCGGCCACCGCTGCGCGCCAGATCGTGCTGACCGACGAGCTCGCCGCCCGGACCCGCACCTCGCTCGCCAACTTCCTGCGCGACCTGGACCGCTGGCGGGCTCAAGGCGAGACCCTGCACCACAGCCGGCTGACCGAGATGGTGCTGGAGGAGAGCGGCTATACCGACGCGCTTCGCCTGGACAAAACGCCCACCGCTCAGACGCGGCTGGAGAACCTCAAGGAATTGGTCCAGTCCATGGGCAACTTTGAGACGCTCGGCGCCTATCTGGAGCACGTCTCCCTGGTCATGGACCTCGACCGCGGGGCCGGCGAGGACGCCGTCCAGATCATGACCCTGCACTCGGCCAAGGGCCTGGAGTTCCCCCTGGTCTTCCTGCCCGGCTGGGAAGAAGGCGTATTTCCTTCGCAGCGGTCCATGGACGAGAGCGGCGAGAAGGGCCTCGAGGAGGAGCGGCGCCTGGCCTATGTGGGCATTACCCGCGCCCGCGAGCAGGCCCACGTCTCCTTCGCCGCCAATCGCCAGGTCTATGGCCGCTGGACCAGCCAGCTGCCCTCGCGCTTCGTCGACGAACTGCCGATCGCCCATGTGGAGGCTGCGTCGGACACTGGCTATTACGGCGGCGGACCTGGCATGCAGCAGCACGGCAGCCGCTGGGACGAAAGCCCCAGCTTCGGTTCGGGCTACTCCTCGCCCGGCTGGCGGCGCGCCCAGGACCGCGGCTATCAGGGCAGCCATCCCGGCCGGCAGCAGGTGATCGAGGGCGAGGGCCGCCTGGTGGCGGTCTCTGATCCCTCGGCCTCCAGCAGCGCCTTCTCACGAGGCGACCGGGTGTTCCACCAGAAGTTCGGCTATGGCCAGGTTCGGACCATCGAGGGCAACAAGCTGACCGTCGCCTTCGACAAGGCGGGCGACAAGAAGGTCATCGACTCCTTCGTCGAGAAGGCGCCGGCCGCCTGACCGGCCCTCAGCGCCAGGGCTCGCCCTTGCGCCGCGCCAGGAAGCCGGCCAGCACCGCGACGCCGCCGGCCAGCAGGGCCGCAGCCCCACCCACCACGGCGGTGGGCATGACCCGCCTGGCGCGCTCAGCCGGTTTCGCTTCAGAGACGATCGGCGACTCCGTCTCAGCGGCAGGCGCGGCCGAGGCGGCCTGATCGCGGCCAAAGACGACGGTCTCCGCCACGCGGTCCAGGTCCAGCACCCGCCAACCCGGTTCGGTCCAGGCGCTATGGTGCGGTTTTTCCCCGCCCCGCCACCAGGCGTTCTGTTCCCGGGCGCTCTTGGGCAGGGGGAAGCCCAGGACCTCTTCCAGCTCGGCGAAGCTCGCGCTCCAGCGGTCGGCGGCGTGCTGCGACAGGCGCTCGGACAGGGGTTTGTACTTGCTCATCTGACTCCTCCTTCCTGTGAAGCCTAACACGCCAAGGCCGCCGAGGGTGCGCAGGCGATGGGCCGCAGCTTGCAAGCTTGACCGTGAATCTCCGTCCCAGGCGTGCGCCTGGACCAGATCGGCACAGGCAGGGCATGGACGCGCGGTCAGACCGGCTCACGGCGATACGGCTGATGGAAGGCCTGGTGACCCTGGGCCTCATCCTGATGATGTCCAACGCCCTGATCGGACCTGTCCTCGACCCCGAGCAGACCGGCGGCGACTCCAATGCGATCCTGCGGCTGATGTGGCTGCCCGTCTATGCGGCCGCAGGCGCGCTCGCCCTGCTGCGTGCGCCGCAGATGGTCCACATGTGGTTCCCCGCCCTGCTGCTCGGGGCGCTGGTTCTGTGGGCGGCCCTGTCGGTGACCTGGTCCATCGATCCCGGCGTTTCCCAGCGCCGGGCCATCGCGGTGGCGGCCTCGACCCTGTTCGGCCTCTATCTGGTGGCCCGCTATGACGGCCGCACCCTGGCCGAGCTGATGGCCGCGAGCTTCCTGATCCTGGCCGTCGGCAGCTACGCTGTGTCCCTGGCCCTGCCGAGCCTGGGGGTGCATTCGGACGTCAACGCCGGCGCCTGGCGGGGGCTCTGGTACGAGAAGAACCAGATGGGCGCGACCATGGTCTATGGCGCCCTGACCTGCGCGGCCGCCGCAGCCCTGAGCCCTCGCCGAAGGCTCCTGTGGGTCGGAGCCCTGGCGCTTTGCGTTGGTCTGATCCTCATGACGCAGTCCAAGACCTCCCTGCTGGCCCTGGCCCTGGCGCTCGGCCTGGGAGCCGGCCTGACCCTGATGAACCGCGGCCCAGCGGCCGCAGTGGTGCTGATCTGGCTCGGCGTCACCCTCGGCGGGGTGATGGGCGGGCTCTACGCTCTGGCCCCCGACATCCTGTTCGAGGCCCTGGGCAAGGACGCCTCCCTAACCGGCCGCACCGACATCTGGAGCGCGGTGATGGCGGCGGCCGAGGCTCGGCCCCTGCAGGGCTATGGGTTCGCGGCGTTCTGGACCGAGGACTCCAGCCCGGCCAAGTGGATCCGCCATCAGCTCGGCTGGACCGTGCCCACCGCCCACAGCGGCTGGATGGACCTTCTGGTGCAGTTGGGCGCGGTCGGAGTGGGTCTCTTCGCCTTGGCGCTGGGCGCCGCCGTCCTCGCCGCCCTGGTCCGCCAAGGTCGCACCGGCGACGCCAACTGGGCGGTGATGATGCTGGCCGTCTTCACCCTGCAGATCTTCTCGGAGAGCTTCATCCTGGCCCACAACAGCCTGCCCTGGGTGCTGGCGGTGGCGGCCATGGGCCGGCTGCTCGGTCCCCTGCCTGCCCCGGCCCGCAGCGTCGCACGCCCGCCACGCTCGGTCGCGAGGGTCAGGTCGCCTGCGGCGCCGGAGCCGGAGGATCGGCTGGACTGGGCGACGCCAGACCGCACCCCGGTGTTCGGCCGCCGGGGCCTCTCGCCGGCCTGAGGTTCGCGGGCATGAAACCGTCGTGGGCCTCACGCGCTTAAGCCGGCGCAAGGAGGCGCACATGAAGGCTCTGTTTCACGGCATCACCCTGGCGGCGGCCAGCGGCCTGTTGATGGGCGCGGCGTTCAAGCCCGACATCACCTTCGAGGAGGCCGTGCTGGGCCCCCAGATCATCTACCGCGCCGATGCGCCGAGCCCTGTGTCCCCGGCGCCGATGGAAGTGGCGACCCTCGACGCCTCCTGAGCCTTGCCTCTCGCCATCTCGATCCTGCGCCTCTAGAGGAGGCGCATGACGCACGACGCTGTTCAGATCATCGCCCGGGGACCGCGAAAGGTCGCCGAGTCCGCCGCCGAGGCCATCGACGCCCATCCGGGTCTGGAGGCGGTGACCTATTCCATTCTTGAGGAGGATGAGGACCGCGACGTCTGGCGCATCGACGCCTTTCCTACCGAACAGGCCGAGGCCGAGTCCCTCCGGGAGGTGCTGGAGGGTCACGGGGGTCTCCTGGTCTCCACCGAGGTGCTGGCCGACGCCGACTGGCTGGCCATGGCCCTGTCTGGTCTCCCGCCAGTCCGGGCGGGGCGGTTCTTCATCTATGGCGCCCACGACCGGGGCCTGGCGCCCCCCAATGCGGTCAATCTGCGGATCGAGGCCGGGGCGGCCTTCGGCACCGGTCACCATGGGACGACCGTGGGCTGCCTGCTGGCCTATGACGCCCTGCTGAAGCGCGGCCGGTTCAACCGCGTGCTGGACGTGGGCGCGGGCACAGGCGTCCTGGCCATCGCCGCGGCCAAGACGGGCTCACCCGTCGCGGTCGGCACCGACATCGACCGCCCCTCGGTGCGCATCGCCCGGGAAAATGCGATCCTCAACCAGGCCCGCGCCCGGTTCGTCCACGCCTCGGGTCTCGGCCACCGGCTGGTCCGGGCTCATGCGCCCTACGATCTGGTCTTCGCCAACATCCTGGCCGCGCCCCTGGTCATGTTGTCCCAGGACATCAAGGGCGCCCTGCGCCCCGGCGGCGTGGCCATCCTTTCGGGCCTGCTCCGCTCCCAGGCCCGCCGGGTGCTGGCGGCCTATCGCTCCCGCGGGTTTGTCCTGGTCACCCGCCTGAACCGCGACGCCTGGTCGACCCTGGTGCTGCGGCGGAGCTGACCCAGCGGAACCGGCCTGATCGACCGACGTTCTTCTCCCCAGCCAGACACGGCCAAGCCGGTCTGCCCTGAGGAGAGAAGCAAATGACCTACGATCCCAACACCGAACGTCGCGATCCGCCCCCGGTCCAGCGGGAAGTCGTCCATAAGAGCGGCGGCTCGGCCGGCTGGTGGGTGGCCGGCATCGTGGCCATCGTCGCCCTGGTCGGCATGTTCTTCATCTTTGGCAACAGCGGCGATGACGCCGCTGACCTGGAGATGGCCCGTGACACCGGCCGGGCGGAAGCCATGGTCGAAAACGCCGCCGCCAGCGCCCAGAACGCCGCGGCCGAGGCCGCCGAAAGCTCGCGCGCCGCCGCTGACAGCGTGGCCGATAGCGCCGCCGCCGCCGCCGACCGCACCGCGGCGGCCACCGAGGAGGCCGCCGCCAACACCGCCGAGGCTGCGCAGGACGCCGCCGACCGGACTGGCATGTAAATCGGCCAGATTTGACGATGATCGGGGCGGTCCCATGGGCCGCCCCTTTTTTCGTGCGCCCTTCTAGGGTTGGCGCAGGCTC
>JAHUZY010000062.1 GCA_019264505.1 Phenylobacterium sp.
GGCCCTCGGTCATCCGCATCACCTGCACGCCGGTGATCTCGTCCCCGGCCATCACCGCCCGCTGGATGGGGGCCGCGCCCCGCCAGCGGGGCAGGAGCGAGCCGTGCAGGTTGAAGGCGCCCAGCCGCGGCGCCTCCAGCACCTCCCGGGTCAGGATCTGGCCGTAGGCGACCACGCAGGCGGCGTCGAGGTCGAGGGCGCGGAAGGCTTCGATCTCGGCCGGATCACGCATGGAGGCCGGCGTGCGCACCGGCAGGCCATGCTCCTGGGCGAAGGCGTGCACCGGCGAGGGCCTCAGCGCCTGCCCCCGTCCCCGGGGCGCCGGCGGCTGCGAATAGACACAGGCGATGTCATGGCCGGCCGCCACCAGGCGGGCCAGGGCGACGACGGCGAAGTCGGGAGTTCCAAGAAAGGCCAGGCGCATGGACGCCGTTTACCCCGCCGCCCCCGCGGGCGCAAAGCTGCGGAACCGAAGGACAAGCTTGACCGTTGATAGGGCGCTTCAAACCCAAAGGAGGCGTCCATGCGCCTGACCATTATCGCCGCCGTCGCGACCCTGGCGCTCGGCGCCTGCACCGAGGCCGAGACAGATCAGGCCAAGATCGAGGCCAAGGCGGCTGGAACGGAACTCAAGGCGGCCGCTTCGGAGGCGGGCGCCGAGCTCAAGACCGTGGCGTCGGACGCCGCAGTCCTGGCGAAGGACGCCGCCGACGAGGCGGGCCAGGCGCTGAGAGAGGCCGGCGCGGAAATTCGCGAGACAGCAGACGAAGCCACCCCGGAATAGGCGGCCAACGCCCGGGCTCCGCCTCAGGCGGCGCGGGCCTGCTTCTTGACCTTGGCCACCGCCCGGTCGCGCTTCAGCCGCGACAGATGGTCGATGAACAGCACGCCTTCCAGGTGGTCCATCTCATGCTGGATGCAGACGGCGAACAGGCCTTCGGCGTCCTCTTCGATCTGCTCGCCCTGATAGTTCAGATAGCGCAGCTTGACCCGGGCCGGGCGCTCGACCTCGTCATAGATGTCGGGGATCGACAGGCAGCCCTCCTCGTAGGGGGCGGTGTCGTCCGACGACCAGAGGATTTCCGGGTTCACGTAATAGCGGGGCTGCCGCTCCTCGTCCGGGCCGGCGATGTCCATGACGATGACGCGCTTGGGCACGCCGATCTGGATGGCGGCCAGGCCGATGCCCGGCGCGGCGTACATGGTCTCGAGCATGTCGTCCATGAGGGCGCGCAGATCGTCGTCCACGGTCTCCACCGGCTGGGAGACCTGCTTGAGGATCGGGTTCGGGACCGTGAGGATTTCGCGAATGGCCATAGTTGCGAGGTAAGCGCGCCAAACCTGAGCGTCAAGGTCGGCCTTTGTCGCGGGATCAGCCGTCCTCGCCCACTGCGCGAATGCGGGGCGCCGGCTCAGGGGCCGATTCCACCGCAAGCTTGGCCAGGGGCCGCACGGCGGTTTCGATCGGGCTGAGCTCCGGAATATCGCGCCCCTCGTGGTCGACCTTCAGGTCCTCGAAGCGCCGGGCCTGGGTCAGCACCTGAGTCTCCAGGGAGCCGACCATCTGGTTGTACTTGCCCACCGCCTCTTCCAGCTTCTTGCCGACGGCGGCAGCATGGCCGCCCATGACCGACAGGCGCTTGTAGAGCTCGCGGCCCAGCTTGGAGATCTCCTGGGCGTTGGCCGCCTGCTCCTCCACCCGCCAGCCATAGACCACGGCCTTGCAGAGCGCGAACAGGGTGGTGGGCGTCACCACCAGCACCCGGCGGTCCATGGCCTCGCTCATCAGGTCCGGCGCCCGGTCGAGCGCTGCGGCCAGGAAGCTGTCGCCGGGGATGAACATGGCCACGAAGTCGGGCGAGGCGGGAAACTGGTCCCAATAGGCCTTGGCCGACAGGCTCTGCATATGGGCCCGCACGCTCTGGGCGTGACGGACGAAACAGGCCTCGCGCACCGCGTCATCGGTGGCCTCCTGGGCGTCCAGGAAGGCGTTCAGCGAACACTTGGCGTCGATGACGAACAGCGCCCCGCCGGGCAGGCGTACGGTGACGTCAGGGCGGCGGCGGCCTTCCTCGGTGTCGGTGGCGACCTGCTCCTCGAAATCGTAGCGGTGCGAGAGCCCCGCGGCCTCCAGCACATTGCGCAGGGTCTGCTCCCCCCACCGGCCCTGGACGCCCGCCCCGCGGCGCAGCGCTGCTGAAAGCTTGCGCGCCTCTTCCTGGGTGGCGGTGGAGGCGGTCAGCAGCTGGGCGATCTGGGCCTTCAGCCCGCCGGTCTCCTCGGCGCGGGTCTTCTCCACCGCCGTGACCTGCTCCTGGAACTTGGCGAGCGTCTCGGCGACGGGTTTCAGCTGCGCCTCGAGCCTGGCCTGGGCCAGCTGCTCGCGGTTGCGGAAGGTCTCCTCGGTGCGCTTGAGCAGGGCCTCGGCCACCACATTGGCCGACTGGGCCGCCTGATTGCGCAGAATCTCAGCCTGAGCTTCGGACTGGGCCTTGAAGCTGCGCAGTTCGGCCTCGGCATTGGCGCTCTGGTCGCGCAGGCTCCAGTAGTCGGCCTGCAGCCGGTCGGCGCGCCGGCGCTCCATCAGGGCCCAGGCGAAACCCGCGAGCGCGGCCAGGGCGCAGGCCAGAACGGCGACGAGAGAGGCATCCAGGTTCATGCTCCGTTCCTAGCCGGAGTCGGCGGCCGGGGCCAGGGGCGGGTGAGGGCGCTGCCCCCCACACCCCGGCGCCCTCGGACCTGATCCGAGGGTCCATGAACACCTCGGCCAGAACGGTGTTCATGGATGGTCGGGTCAAGCCCGACCATGACGGAGAGAAGGTGGTTGGACGTTGGGGTCAGAGCCCCACCCACATCCCACATCCTGAGGCGCGAGCGGAGCGAGCCTCGAAGGACGCAGGGTCTTGCCGCCCGTCAGGCCGGCCGCCTGGCCCGCAGGGCCTGGGCGATGGTGCCGTCGTCCAGCCAGTCCAGTTCCCCGCCCACGGGCACGCCGCGGGCGATCATGGAGATGGTCACGCCGCAGGGCGCCAGGCGCTCGGCGAGGTAATGGGCCGTGGTCTGGCCATCCACCGTGGCCGGCAGGGCGAGGATCACCTCGGTCACCTCGGGCGCGCTGGCCCGGGCCACCAGTGAACCCACCCGCAGGGCGTCGGGACCGACCCCATCGAGGGCCGAGAGCAGACCGCCCATGACATGGTAGCGACCGCGGAAAGATCCGCCCCGCTCCATGGCCCAGAGCGCGCCGACCTCCTCCACCACGCAGATCAGGCCAGCGTCCCGCTCAGGATCGGCGCAGACGGCGCAGGGGTCTCGGGTGTCCAGAGCCCCGCAGGTCGAACAGGTCTTCACCCGCTCAGCCGCGTCGGCCAGGGCCTGGGCGAGCGGCGTCAGCAGCTGTTCGCGACGTTTGAGCAGGGCCAGCGTCGCCCGCCTGGCCGATCGCGGCCCCATGCCGGGCAGCTTGGCCAGCAGCGCGATCAGGCGCTCGATCTCGGGTCCTGAGGATGCGGCCAAGGGGCGTCGATCAGAACTTGGGCATGCCGGGCAGGCCCATGCCGGCCAGGGGGCCGGCGGCCTCGCGCATCACCTCGGCCTGCATGGCGTCGAGCTTGCGCTTGGCGTCCGCATGGGCCGCCACCATCAGGTCCGACAGCACCTCGCCCTCGCCGGGCGCCAGCAGGCTTTCATCCATGACCACCCCGGCCAGTTCGCCCGAGCCGCGCAGGGTCAGCCTGACCATGCCGCCGCCGGACGTGCCCTCGACGGTGGTCTCGGCCAGGCGGGCCTGGGCGTCGGCCAGCTTCTGCTGCATGGCCTGGGCCTGCTTCATCAGGGCGCCAAGGTCCTTCATGGGCTCTAGTCCTCTTCAGTTTCGCTCTCGTCCTCGCCGCTCGGCTGGACGTCGGGTTGCGGCTGGGCGCGGATGCTGAGGATCTCGGCGCCCGGGAAGGCCTCCATCACCGAGCGGATGAACGGATCCTGCTCGATCCGCTCGCGGGCCTCGCGCTCCTCGCGCTTCTGCGCCTCCCAGCGGCTCTCGGCCCCGCCGCCGCCCTGGGCGACGATGAGCCAGGGCGTGCCGGTCCATTCCTTCAGCCGTCCAGCCAGGCGCTGGATCAGGGTGTTGGGCGAGCCTGGGGCCGGCTCGAACTCGATGACCCCGGGGCGGAAGGCGATGGGGCGGACGAACCGCTCCACGTCCAGCCGCAGGGAGATGTCGCGCTTCTGCTCGATCAGCGCGATGACGTCCTCGAACCGGCGCAGGGTGATCTCGGGCGCGGCCTGGGCATGGGGCGGGGCCATCTGGCGGGCCACGGCGCGGGCGCCGCCGCCACCGCCGGAGCCGCCACCCCCTCCGCCCCCAGACGGGGCCGGCCCGCCGGGCAGGGCTTCGCCGGCCTGCAGTTTCTTCAGCGCCTCCTCCGGACCGGGCAGGTCGGCGGCATAGGCCAGGCGGATCAGGGCCATGTCGACGGCCGCGGCCGGGTCGGGGGCGCGGCGCACCTCCTCATGACCCCGCAGCAGGATCTGCCAGACCCGCGACAGGGTGCCGGCCGACAGGGCCGCGCCGATGCCGGTCAGGCGGGCGGCCTGCTCCTTGGGCATGATCAGGGCCTGGGGACCGACCGCCTTGGCCACCGAGGCCGAATGGCAGTGCTCCAGCAGATCGCCCATCACCTGGGCCGGATCGGCGCCATAGCCATAGAGGCCGCGGAAGGTTTCGATGGCCGGGCCAGCCTCGCCCTTCATGACCTGTTCGAACAGGGTGATGGTCTGGGCCCGGTCGGCCAGACCCAGCATGTCGCGGATCGAGGCCGCGCTGACGGTCTGGCCCGATTCCGCCTGGACGATGGCCTGGTCGAGCATGGACTGGGCGTCGCGGACCGAACCCTCGGCGGCCCGGGCGATCAGGGTCAGGCCCTCGGCC
The DNA here is from genome assembly GCA_019264505.1 of Phenylobacterium sp. GTDB lineage: Bacteria > Pseudomonadota > Alphaproteobacteria > Caulobacterales > Caulobacteraceae > Phenylobacterium. Next base: position 4,931 of record JAHUZY010000062.1, read on the forward strand.
TCCACCCGCGCGCCCTCGGCCGCACAGATCATCTCCAGGTTCTTGACGATGACCTCCGGCTCCACCCGGCGCAGGTCGAAGCGCTGGGTCCGCGACAGGATGGTCACCGGCACCTTGCGGATCTCGGTGGTGGCGAAGATGAACTTGGCGTGGGGCGGCGGCTCCTCCAGCGTCTTGAGCAGGGCGTTGAACGCCCCGGTCGAGAGCATGTGGACCTCGTCGATGATGTAGACCTTGTAGCGGGCCTCGACGGGGGCATAGCGCACCCCGTCCAGCAGTTCGCGCATATCTCCCACGCCGGTGCGGCTGGCGGCGTCCAGCTCCAGCACGTCCATATGCCGACCCTCGACGATGGCCCGGCAGTGCCGCCCGTCCTGCGAAAGGTCCAGGGTCGGCGCGTGGATGGTGTCGGTCTCGTAGTTCAGGGCTCTCGCCAGCAGGCGGGCCGTCGTGGTCTTGCCGACCCCGCGGACGCCGGTGAGCATGAAGGCATGCGCAATGCGGCCTGAGGCGAAGGCGTTGCGCAGGGTGCGCACCATCGCCTCCTGACCAAACAGGTCCTCGAAGGTCTTGGGCCGGTACTTGCGCGCGATGACCGTATAGGCCGCGCTCTCCGCCGCAGGCGGCGCGGGCGCCGGCTCGGGGTTTCCAAACATGTCCGTCGTATTCGGATCACGCTCGGGCAGATCGGAATCGAGCGTGATGTCTTCGTCGGCCATGGGGGGAATGTCAGAGGAAGCGGGTGGAGACCGGACGACGACCCGAAGCGAAACTCGTTACGGCTGCTTCCTTCCGGACCTGACCGGGTTGGCGAGGACTCCGCCCGTCGCCGATCTCCACCCCCAATATCGCGATCGAAACAGGTGCGCGCAAGCTCGGGCGCAGATAGAACGCAAATCATGCCCCTGACCGCCTTCCAGAACACCTTCGCCGGCAACCCCCTCGACCGCGCCAGCGAGCGCCGGGGCGACACCGCCTGGCTCGCCGAGATGCAGACCTCGGCCGAATCGCTGGCCATCGTCCTGTGGAATGGCCGCCCCCTGGTGGAGAAGACCGCCGAGGGGGGCGTGCAACTGGCCTATGTGCCGGCGACCATCTCCGACGAGCTGGCCGGCGGAATTGAGCGGCTTCTGTTCATGGGCCTGTGGAAGGACACCGCCGTCTTCGCCGTGGACATCGAGGGCGGGGTGGACCCGGCCGAGGGGCCCCTGCGCGGTGTCGGCGCCTTTGAGGACCTGCGAGCCATCGCCCTGCGCCTGCCCAGCTCCGAAGCCGCCATCGCGGCGACCGCCAAGTCCATGTTCGAGTGGCGCCGCCGCCACCGTCACTGCGCGGCCTGCGGCGAACCCAGCGTGGTCGTCGACGGGGGCTGGAAGCGCCAGTGCCCCACCTGCAAGGCCGAGCACTTCCCCCGCACCGATCCCGTCGTGATCATGCTGCCCTATCTCGGCGACCGCTGCATGATGGGCCGCCAGGAGGCCTGGCCGCCCGGCATGTTCTCGGCCCTGGCCGGCTTTGTGGAGCCCGGCGAGAGCATCGAGGAGGCCTGCGCCCGGGAGCTGGCCGAAGAGGCCGCCCTGAAGGCCGTCAGCGTCCGCTACCACTCCACCCAGCCCTGGCCCTACCCCTCCTCCCTGATGATCGGCCTGATCGCCGAGGTGGAGAACGACCAGGCCGCGCCTGACCAGACCGAGCTGTCGGAGGTCCGCTGGTTCAGCCGCGATGAGGCCCGCGACCTGCTGGCCGGCAAGATCGAGGGCGTCTTCGCCCCTGGCCCGCTCG
>JAHUZY010000126.1 GCA_019264505.1 Phenylobacterium sp.
CTTTCCTACTTCTTGGCTTCAGCCATCTTTGCGGCGCACTTTCCGTGCATCTTATCCATCTCGGCCTTGCTGAGCGGCTTCATCTTCATGACCCCGGGGGTGCCTTTCATGGAGGCGTGGTCATGCATGACCCGGCCGTCCATCTTCCGGCCCATGACGCTCTTGCACTCTTCGTGGGTTGGGTTGGCGGGATCCTTGACCGAAACGGTGGCGTCGGCCGCGGCCTTGTGATCTCCGTGTTCCGGCTGCGCGTAGCTCTGGCTGGCGGTGGCGAGGCCGAGGGCCGCGATGGCGACGAATAGGGTACGCATGGGTGTGTCCTTTGCTGGTCGGCGGACAGCGGCTCGCCGTGCCCTCGATTGAAATATGCCAAACCCTAGCGTTCCCTCCAAACCCAACCTTGATATCGATCAAGCGCCGCTGCGGCGGGACGCCAGCGCCATCAGTTCCGCAGCTTGCCGATCAGCTCGACCAGCTCGGCTGTCTTCTGTTCGCGCTCCGCCACGTCGCCGCTGGCCGCCATCGCACCAGCGACGCAGTGTTCGAGGTGGTCTTTCACGAGTTCGCCCTCAACCCGGCGCAGCGCCGCCCTCGCGGCGTGCAACTGCGTCAGGATGTCGAGGCAGTAGCGATCTTGCTCCACCATGCGGGAGATGCCTCGCACCTGCCCTTCAACCCGGTTCAGCCGGTTGATCAGACGTGGCTTGTTCGTGCGTTCCATCAAAGCCTCCGCCGCTCGGTGCGGCAATATACAGAAAGCCGCGATTTGATCCATGCCCCACTAGGGTATATATACGCCGAACAGGAGGCCCCATGAGCGGTCAAGGCCATACCCACCATCATCATGCTGACCCCAGGGACCGCCAGGCGGCTGACGTGGCGGTCACCGACCCGGTCTGCGGCATGGCGGTTGATCCGGCGACCACGCCGCACCACGCGGAGCATGCGGGGCAGACCTTCCACTTCTGTTCGGCCGGGTGCCGCACCAAGTTCGTCGCCGATCCGGCGAAATACCTGACCAAGGATGAAGGCCCGTCCGCTGCGGCGCCGGCAGGGACGATCTACACCTGTCCGATGCACCCCCAGATCCGAAAGGAGGGTCCGGGCAACTGCCCCATCTGCGGCATGGCGCTCGAGCCGGAAACCGCGACCGCCGACAGCGGTCCGAACCCCGAGCTGATCGACATGACCCGCCGGTTCTGGGTGGGTCTCGTCCTCACCCTGCCCGTTCTCGCGCTCGAGATGGGCGCGCATGTTCTCGATCTGCACCGCTGGATTTCGCCCACGACGTCGAACTGGGTGCAGCTCGCCCTGGCGACCCCCGTCGTGCTGTGGGCCGGCTGGCCCTTCTTCGAACGGGGCTGGGCGTCCCTGCGGACTCGCAACCTCAACATGTTCACCCTCATCGCCATGGGGATCGGGGTGGCCTGGGCTTACAGCGTCGTGGCCACGCTGGCGCCGCACATCTTCCCGTCGGCGTTCCGGCGCACCGATGGCAGCGTTGCAATCTACTTCGAAGCCGCGGCCGTGATCACGGTCCTCGTGCTGCTGGGTCAGGTGCTGGAACTGCGGGCCCGCGAGCAGACCTCGGGTGCGATCAAGGCCCTGCTGGACCTCGCGCCCAAGACCGCGCGACGGGTCCGGACGGATGGGACTGACGAAGAGGTCACGCTCGACCAGATCCTGGTGAGCGACCAGCTGCGGGTGCGGCCGGGCGAGAAAGTCCCCGTCGACGGCGAGGTCGTGGACGGCCGCGTCTCGATCGACGAGTCGATGGTCACCGGGGAATCGATGCCCGTGACCAAGGAAGCGGGCGACAAGGTCGTCGGCGGCTCGATCAACAAGACCGGCTCCTTCGTGATGCGGGCCGAGAAGGTCGGGGCCGACACCCTGCTGTCGCAGATCGTCCACATGGTCGCCCAGGCCCAGCGCTCTCGGGCGCCGATCCAGCGCATGGCCGACCAAGTCTCGGGCTGGTTCGTCCCAGTGGTGATCGTGATCGCTGTCCTGGCATTCGCCGGCTGGGGGGTCTTTGGTCCCGAGCCGAGGTTTGCCTTCGGCCTCATCGCGGCGGTCTCGGTGCTGATCATCGCCTGCCCGTGCGCACTTGGACTGGCGACGCCGATCTCGATCATGGTGGGGGTCGGTCGCGGCGCCGGGGCCGGCGTGCTCATCAAAAACGCCGAAGCCCTAGAGCGGTTCGAAAAGATAGACACGTTGGTGATCGATAAGACCGGAACTCTCACCGAGGGGCGGCCAGCGGTCACCGCCATCGTGCCCGCCGCGGGTTGGGACGAAGCCGAAGTGCTTCGCCTGGCCGCCAGCCTCGAGCGTGGCAGTGAGCATCCCCTCGCGGACGCCATCCTCCGCGCCGCAAGCGATCGCAAGCTAAGCCTTTCAGAGCCGTCCGACTTTGACTCGCCCGTCGGTAAGGGCGTTCTGGGCTCGATCGACGGGCGGCGTCTGGTGCTCGGATCCGGCAAGTTTCTGAAGGAACAGGGGGTCATCACCGGCGAACTCGATAGTCAGGCAGAGTCGCTCCGCACTGACGGCGCTACGGCAATCTTCATGGCGGTGGACGGACAGGCTGCAGCGGTGTTCGCCATCGCAGACCCCATCAAGGCCACCACGCCTGAAGCCGTTCGCCTCCTGAAGGCCGAAGGCGTGCGGCTCGTCATGATGACCGGCGACAACCGCACCACGGCGCTCGCCGTGGCCCGCAAGCTCGGCATCGACGAAGTCGAGGCCGAGGTTCTACCGCAGGACAAGGCGGCCGTGGTCGAGAAGTTCCGCGCCGAGGGCCGCAAGGTGGCGATGGCGGGAGATGGCGTGAACGATGCGCCGGCGCTGGCGGCGGCCGAAGTTGGGATCGCCATGGGCGCGGGGTCCGACGTGGCCATCGAGAGCGCGGGCGTGACCCTCCTGAAGGGCGATCTGCAGGGGATCGTCAAGGCGCGGCGGCTGTCCCGCGCCGTGATGCGGAATATCCGCCAGAACCTCTTCTTCGCCTTCGTCTATAATGCGGCCGGCGTGCCGGTAGCGGCCGGCGTCCTCTACCCGGTGTTTGGCTGGCTGCTCTCGCCGGCGATCGCGGCGGCGGCCATGGCGCTGTCCAGCGTCAGCGTGGTGACCAACGCATTGCGGCTACGGAGCGTGAAGCTCTAGCACGGACGGGTCCCGTCCGCCGGCGGCGCCGGGTGCAGATCGGGTTCGTCCGGCGACATGATGTCGGTTTGCGACGGGTCCTTCCCGAAGGCGGACTGGTCGTGGGGTTCCCCCATTTCGTCCGCCGCGGCGGCAGGCGCGACCTCGCCAGACCGCGGGCCGCCGGGCTCTGCGGAGCAGCTCGTCAGGATGAGGAGCACGGCGGCGGCGCGCCCTTTCGTCGATGTGAGATGAGCCTGCGCGCTGGCCAGCCATCGCATACGTGAGCCCTCGCTACGCCGACTGTCGTTCGGTCGACGCGAAATGCTGGACGGCGTCGATCACCATCCGACGCACGCACCAGCGCGCGTAAAGCCCCGCAAGGGCTGGAAGCCACCTCGCCCACCCCCGGCTCGGCGGGGCGTAGTCGATCCAGACGGACAGGCGCGAACCGGCCCCCTCTTCGGTGATGGCGAAGCCCATCTCGTATCCGCCGATGACCAACAGCCTCGGCTCCCCCGTTGTGCGCCAGACCTTACGGTGCGGCGGGTCGCGGACCGTGACCACCTCGTCGACAAAGAGCGACAAGCCAAACGCCGCGCCGCCCATGCGGATGTGCGAGCCCACCGCCTGGCCACGCCCCGCGTCGAACTCGTAGGTCATACGACCGCCGCCCATCATCACGGACGGTCGGCCCATGTGCTCGGCCAACCGGGTCTGGTCGTCCAGGCGGTCGAACACCGCCCGCGGGGGCGCGGTCGTCCAGGCGGTCGCCTCGCGGCGATGGCGGAACGCACCGACCTGGGGCCGGGCGGCGCCACCGGCGCCGGTCGGCGATGGTCCGACGGACTTGGCTCTCGGCATGGCGACCTCCGATCGATCGTAGCGTGACGCCGCCCGGACAGGCGCAGGCGTGACCGCGCCAGGGCGCTAGCGGCGCGGGGCTTTGTCCTTCGTTTCCTCCGCCGCCGCGGTCTTGGCGGCGAACGGCTCCGGCGCCATCAAGAGGATGAAGGTCAGTCCAGCGCCCAGCGCCATGAGCAGCCACTCCCCGAGGCCGGCGGCGAAGCCCGCGAGCGCGGATACCCAGACCGCTGCGGCGGTCGTCACGCCGTGGATCGAGCGACCGCAGGCGGGGTGCATGATCACGCCGGCGCCGACGAACCCGACCCCCATCAGCACCCCTTGGAGCACGGTGCTGATGACCCGCGCGTCATCGCTGTGGAGCCGCATGGCGATGACGCCGGCCATGGCGCCGGCTGTGGCGATCAGCGCGAACGTGCGCGCGCCGACGAAGCGGATCCGTCGGGAGCGCTCGAGCCCGATCAGAAAGCCCACGGCCGCGGCGGCGACGACCCGAAGGACCACGTCGAGATCAGACATCAGCGACTTCCTCGCGCAGGACGGTCGCGATGAGCGGGGCCACGGAGATGGCGTTCGTGGCGTGCGGCACCGCGTCAGTCGAGACGACGCGCGCCGAAGCGCCGGCGACCTCGGTCAGGGCGTCGCCCCCGAAGATCGCGTGCACGATGGCGCAGATCGGGGACGGGAACCCCCGCAAGCCGAGCTCGCGGGCCGCCGCCGTCAAGGTGCGGCCGGAAGACGCAATGTCGTCGATCAGCACCGGCTGACGGCCGGCGAACGCGGTGAGGTCAGGAAAGGTGATCCTGACGTCGCGATCGCCGAACCGCTCTTTGCGCAACACGACCACCGGGGCGTCAGCGGCCGCAGCCACGTCCGAAGCCCACTGCTCACTCTCGCTGTCCGGTCCGATCACCAGCGCATTTGGGGCTTCGGAACGGATCCAAGCGCCGAGCAGGTCCGCGGCGTGGAGGGTCTCACAGGGGATGGTGTAGAGGTCGCTGAGGGTCTTGAAGCGGTGAAGATGGGGATCGACGGTGATCAGCCGGTCGAACGCGCCCGAGAGCAGGCGCGCGAACGCGCGTGACGTCACCGCCTCCCCCGCCTTAAAGGCTTTGTCCTGGCGCATATAGCCGAGGTACGGCGCGACCAGCGTCACCCGTTTGGCGCCCTGCTCACGCGCGGCCGCAGCGACGAACAGGAGCCTCAGGATGACGCTGTCGATGCGCACCAGGCTGCAGACGATGTCGACCTGGCGGCCGGCCGGGTTGTCCAAGATGCGAACGTAGTGCTCGCCATCGGGGAACTGGCGCGTCTCGAGCCGCCCGAGCTCGGCGCCGGCGGCCTCAGCGAGCTTGGCGGCGAAGGCTTCATGGCCCGGCAGAGCCAGCATGAGACGCATGTCAGGCCTCCAATTGTACGATGTCGGGGTTCGCCGCGGCGAATTCGAGCGCGTAGGCCAATTCGCCTTCCGCTTCGGCGTGCACGGTCATGAGCGGTTGTCCCTGGGCGACGTCGTCGCCCAGTCGCGCGTGCAGCATGACCCCTGCCGACTTGGCGTCCGGGGCGCCCGCGAGCTTGGCCAGCCTGGCTAGGGTCCGGTTGTTGATGCTTGTCAGCCGCCCTGCGCGGGATGCCAAAACCGGGTGCGTCAGGGCGGCCTTCGGCGGCTGCCGCAGCCCGCCTTGAGCCTCGCAAATGGCCTGAAACTTCGCCCACGCCCGGCCGTCCGCGAGTGTCGTCTCGGCAAGCGCGAAGCCTGTCCCGGCGGCGGTTCGGCCGGCCAGTTCGAGCGCGGCGCCGGCCAGCACGCAGGCGCGCCGCCGCAGGTCCTGCGGAGCCTGTGCGTCGTTCTTCAGCACGGCCAGAACGTCGTGCGCTTCCAGCGCGGGACCGATCCCGCGCCCGACCGGCTGCACGCCGTCGGTCATGACACACCGCAGTTCCACGCCGAAGACGCGCCCGACCTCGGTCAGCTCCGCGGCAAGCTCAGCGGCCGCCTCGTCGGTCCTGACCTTGGCCGTCGCCCCGACCGGTATATCGATCACGATGTGGGTCGACCCGGCGGCGATCTTCTTCGACAGCACTGAGGCGATCAGTTGGCCTCGCGTGTCGATGTCCAGCACCCGCTCCACCCGGATCAGGATGTCGTCGGCGGGGCTGAGGCGGACCGAGCCGCCCCATACCAGGCAGGCGCCCTCCCGCTCCACCACGCGCCGCATGGCGGCGACGTCCAGGTCGACGGGGGCGAGCGTCTCTATGGTGTCAGCCGTTCCGGCGGGACTGGTGATCGCGCGCGACGATGTCTTCGGCATCAGCAGACCGTGCGACGCGACGATGGCCACGACGATCGGGGTGGTGCGATTGCCGGGAAGCCCGCCGACCGAGTGCTTGTCGATGACAATCGGCGATGGCCAGGTCAGCCGCTCGCCGACCTCGATCATCGCGCGCGTGAGGCCGACCGTCTCCTCGAGGTCCAGAGGGAGCGCCGAGCAGGCGGTCAGGAAAGCGGAAAGGTGAACGTCCGTGTAGCGTGCGGCGGCGACATCCCTGACGATCGACTGGAGCGCCGCCAGATCGAGCCGCTGCCCGTAGATCCGACGCCGGACCGCCGAGAGGGAGCCAAGGGGCGGCGGATGGCGGACGGTGAGCTCCGCCCCCTCGGCAATGCCCAGCCGCGCCCAGGCGGCTTCCGACAGGCCCGCTTCCCCATGGCCAAGAAGGCCGTCGGACACCTGGTACAGGAGCGCGAGCACCTCGCGCCCATTCGCCACTAGCAACACCTGCGAGCGCGGGCCGAGACCCTCGGAGCGGCAGACGTGGCAGTCCGAACGCATGAGAACGACGGCGTCGTCCTGGCTGAACAGTCCCAGCCGCCGAGCCTTCAGGGTCGGTGTGGGAGAACGGGGTTGCGCCTCCACAGTCACGACAGGCCGTAGACTTCGTCCTGAGCGGAGATCGTGCAATCCCACCCCAGGTCCGCCTCGATGCGCGCCTTCAGTCCGACTGGGCCGTCATCCTCCCCGTGGACGATGAACGTCCGGGCCGGCGGGCGCTTGAAGCCGGCCAGCCACCGCATGATCTCGTCCACGTCCGCGTGGGCCGAGAGCATCGGGAGGTTCGCCACCTCGGCTCGAATGGGGATCCACTGCCCGTGGATCTTCACTTCACGGGCGCCCCCGAGCAGGGCCTGTCCGCGGGTTCCGGCCGCTTGATAGCCTGAGAAGAGCACGGTGTTGCGGGCGTCGGGGCCGTACGCCTTCAGATGGTGCAGCACGCGCCCGCCGGTCGCCATTCCGCTGGCCGATATGATCACCTTGGGCATGCTGTTGTGGCTTAGAGCCTTCGACTCGTCGACGTCGCGCGTATAGGTCGCGACCTCGCAAGATGCCCGGCAGACATCCTCGGCCAGCTTGTGATCGGCCCCATGGCGACACAGAAGGTCGGTCGCATCAGTCGCCATGGGACTGTCGAGATAGATGGGCGTCAAAGGCAGCGCCCCATCCTGCTTGAGTTTCGATAGCAGGTAGAGCAGCTCCTGGGCGCGCCCGACGGCGAACGCCGGAATCACGACAGTGCCGCCCCGCGCGGTCGTGCGCTCGATCACCTGCAGCAGCGCTTGCGCTGGCGCCACCGGATCGTGGCGACGGTCTCCATAGGTGGACTCCACGATCAGGTAGTCGGCGTGCGGCACGGGCTCGGGATCGGGCGTGATCGGATCGTCGTAGCGGCCGAGGTCCCCCGAGAAGACGACAGTCTTCCCGCCCCACCGAATCTCGACGGTTGCGGCGCCCAGGATGTGGCCCGCGTAGCGGAACGTGGCCGTGGCGCCATGTCCAAGGTCCACCGCTTTGCCGAAGGCGACGGGCCGGAGCTGGCCAATGGCGCGTTCGGCGTCATGCTTGCCGTACAGCGGGAGCGCGGGCTTGTGCTTGGAAAAGCCGTGCCGATTGGCGAACTCGGCGTCGCTTTCCTGGATCTTGGCGCTGTCTAGCAGCAGGAGTTCCGCCAGATCGGCCGTTGCCGCCGAGCAGTAGATTGGGCCTCGGAAGCCCTCTCGCACCAGCCGTGGCAGGTAGCCGGAGTGATCGAGGTGCGCATGGGTCAACACCACGGCGTCGATGGAGGCCGCCTCGCGGGACAGCGGCTCCCAGTTCTTGAGGCGCAGGGCCTTCAGACCCTGGAACAGCCCGCAGTCCACGAGCAGGCTTCGCCCCCCAAGCTCAAGCAGGTGCTTCGAGCCCGTCACCGTTCCCGCGCCGCCTAGCGACGTCAGCGTCAATTTGGCCATGCGCCCTCCGATCCCTGCCAAATACTACGCGCGCGGCCGGCCGCGCCCTTGCCGCAGATCAAAGCTGCGCCGCTTCCGCCCGTCACGTCACGAAGACAGGCGCAAAGCCGCCGCCCGGCGTGCGGAAGTTCGTTGTCTGACCCTGATAGACCCGCGCCGCGGCGAGGAGCGGCAAGCCGACGTAGGTGTAGAGACGTACGTCAAGCTTGAGCGCCTGGACCTCGCCGTCGATTCTGATGCGCCGCTCGGTCGGTGCGGCCAGTTCCTGGGCGATATAGCCCCCGCGCTGCACCTCCTCCCAGACCCCGCGGGTCATCTTATCGCCGCGATAGACCGCCTTGCCGCCGTGGCCGCCGGCCGGCTTGAAGAAGTACCGTTTGCGCGCCGACCACAGGGCCTCCGCGGACTCCGGGGTCACCAGGATCGTTCGAGGCACCGCCGAGAGACTGCGCCGCTGGGCGGGCGACAGTCCCCAACCGGCCGGCGCGGCGGGGTCGGACAGCACCGTCAGGTTCCGCTTGTCCGCGAGGAGGGCGTGGTTGCGCGGATTAGGCGTGAGAACGACTGCGCCCGCCACATAGGCGTCACGAAGCGCCCGGTGTCCCTCGCCGTCCAGCGCGAAGTCGACAAGCCGGTTGTAGACCAGATCGATCGCTTCGTCGCCGTGCCGAAGCTGGCCCTGGGCGAAGGACAACTCTGCAGAATCGACGATCCTGACCTTCAGGCCGCGCCGCTCGAACGCGCGCTGGGCGAGCAGGAACTCAGGGAAGAGGTACTGCTCGGTCGGGCGATCGTCGATGATGGCGAGGGTGCGCGGCTGACTGGCGCGCCCCTGAGACCGCCACTCTTGCTCGAACATTTGCCACACGGCCGCCTCGAAATTCGCGGCCGGCGTCGCTTCGATTGCGTCTCGCGCCTCGCGGCAGCACGCACCCTGGGCGCGGGCGAGGAAGGCGTTCAGAAAGGCGCCGCCGGCGTTGGTGTTGACTTCGATCAGCTTCGGCCCGCTCGCGCCGAGATGGAAGTCGTACCCCGTGAAGACGCCGCGGGGCCCGAAGTCATGCCGCGCGATTTCGGGCGCCCAGGCCATCACCGCCGCCTGATAGGTGGGGTCGCTGGCCGCCGCCTCGATCGCATCGACGACCGCAAGCATGGCGTCCAGATCCGCGCGCGCGAGGAACACCGGCATTTCGGCGAAAAGGTGCGGCCGGCCGTCCAGCAGAGCCGCTGCGAGGTCGGCGTCCAGCGCTTCGGCCTGGATCGCCGCAACGAGGCTGGCACGATCCAGCGTGATGCAGAAGCACTCACGGTTGAGCACGGCGTCGCGGTTTTCAACACCTCGATCGTCGTGGGTCATGGGCCTCTCCTCTAAGCCAGTCGACATCAGCCTGACGAAACAGACGAGAACCGGCATCTTCGCTACCCGCTCGCCGGGCGCGTCGCCCCGCATTGATCGCGATCTTGATTGCGGCGATGGAATGGCCGGCGACCCAGGCGGCTCGACAAGTCCCTCGGGCGGAGGCGCAGAGATGGCTGAAACGGTTCATGAGTAGCGCCGGGAATCTAGGGCGGTCGCAACGTCGTGATACGTCCGGGTCAATGTACCTTTACCATGCCAACGCCCTTGATGTTGTTAAACGAGTCGGTCTGGTGACAGAGGTAACACTGTTCGACCCGAGCCCCTTTCTGGCCTGAGATGGGTCGGTCCATCATTTCGAAATGCATCATGTAGTGGCTGGGCGGCGCCTTGTGGCACTGCGCGCAGTCAGTGGACTTGGGACTCGGATGGAGGAAGGTCTTGATCTCCCAGCTCTCGGTCTGGTGACAGCTGGCGCACTGCTTGCCGAAGAAGCCGCCGTGAGGATCTTGGGCCGCATGGCAGGTGGCGCACTGCAGGCTCCCCGAGCCGCCATCGCGCCGCCGTGCGACCGCCTCGAGCACAGCGTGATCCATTTTGGTGGGCCGGACGGCGCGACCCTGGTGCTCGACGTGACAACCTTTGCAGTCCCCGATGTTCTGGTGAAACGCGGTCGCGGGTTTCATCAGCAACTCCTGGGCCGGCGCATGGCAGGTGACGCACTTCTCCGCCGTCACACCCTCGACCGGCGCATGGCAGCTTTCACACTTGTCGCCCAGGAAGGCGTGGGCCTCGGAAAGGACCCCCGGCCGCACCGCGCCTGTCCATCCAGGCAAGGCGTGGCTGCCACCTTGCCAAAGCGTCCACACGACCCCAACGACCAAGACCATGCCGAATACGCTCAGCGCCGCGTAGATCTGGCCCGGCAGCTTCATGGGAGCCACCTCAGTCCATAGTAGACGCCGGACCAGATGTGCAGCGCGAGCAGCGTGTACATGACGATGGCGGCGAGGATGTGGGCGACCACCCACCGGTTCAGCGCGCGCTTCAAAGTCTCGCGGGCGCCGATGGCGAACTCCAGGTCGGAAATGGCGCCTAGCAGGTGATTGACCTTGAGGCCGGAGGGATCGACCACAACCTCATCCTTCAGGCCGACGGCGGACAGCGCGAGGCTGTCATAGCGATCCCTCAGCACGGAGAGCTGGCGTTGTTGATCCCGCAAATCCTGGCCAAGCTCGACGAGGAAGTAGCGTCCGACAAAGCCGGTGGCGACGACCAGAAGCATTGAGACCATGAGCCCCACCCCCAGGGGACTCTCTAGCTTATGGCCTGAGTGCAGGACGCCCAGCACCGCGCCGATCGCCCCGGCATAGACGTGGAAAGTCAGAATCGCGCCAAGGGAGACCTGCCGCGCGCTGAGCAGCGCCTTCACCCGCCCCTGCCGCTTCACGAGGGCGTACGCCAGTAGGGCGACAAAGAGCACAGCTGCGGCTACGCCCAGGGCCCCGCCGGCCAAGCTCCCGGGAAACCGCGGCGCTGAATGCAACAGGAAGGCAGGCGCGGTGAGCGCAAGTGCGCTCAGCAGGCCTTCCACAATGACTTTCTCACTTCGCGTCATGTCACGCGTCCACGACGAGGTCGCCGACGGACTTCGCCTGGCAGGCGAGAATGACCCCGTCGCGCTTTTCCCCCTCCGTCAGAGAATCCTGGACCTCCATGCTCACAGATCCCTGCCGCAGTGGCACCTTGCAGCGGCCGCAGATCCCGACCCGGCACTCGTAGTCGATGGCGACGCCGATGGCCTCGGCGGCCTCCAGCACCGATTGGTCCGGCGCTAAGCGCCCGGACTTGTTGGACTTGGAAAAGGTCACCGTCGCCTGCGCCGACGGCGGGGCCGAGGGAGAGACGACTGCGACATCGACGACGGCCGTGACCGCGGCTGCGGGGGGCTGGGTTTCCAGAACTGGACCACCCTTCGGGGGCGCGAAGTTCTCCGTCTTCACCTGATCGTCCGGCACGCCCATTCCGCGAAGGACGCCCTTGACCGCTTCCATCATCGCGGGCGGGCCACAGAGATGGACCCGGCGGCGGACGATCTCCGGAACGGCCGCGGTGATAAACTCGGGCGTCATGAACCCCACCGAACCAGCCCATTCGGTCCCTTCGGGCTGAGAGACGACAATCGTGACGTGGACGTTCGGGTGCCGGCGCGCGAGATGAGCCAGTTCCTCGCGGAAGATGATGTCGGCGGGCGTGCGCACCCCGTAGAGAAGGTAGATGTCGTGGGGATAGGCGCGGTCCGTGAGATAGCGCAGCACGCTAATCATAGGCGTAATGCCGACCCCGCCCGCGATCAGAACGATCCCTTCCGCCTCCTGACCGGTGAAGAAGAAGCTCCCGGCGGGGGCGGCCACCTCGATGAGATCGCCGGCGTCGACGCGGTCGTGGAGGTGGCGAGACTCCAAGCCGTATTGCTCACGTTTCACGGTCAGCTCGATGTAGTCCCGTTGCGTGGGCGAAGAGGAGATGGTGTAGGATCGGCGGACCTTCTTGCCATCGATCTCGGAGGTGAACGTCGCGTACTGTCCCGTAAGGAAAGTGAACGGGAAAGGGCCGAGGTTTGGCTCCATCAGCCGGAACGTCTTCACGCCGGGCGTTTCGTCGAAAATCGCCTTGATCCGCAGGACGCCGATCCAGGGACGCCGCGCGGGCGCTCCGGCTTCTGCCGCCTTGGACATGACAGCAGGGGCTGAACCCGGCGAAGCTGCGGGTTCAGCGGTCGATGGCTCAGCTGGAGCGCCGGGTGTCAGCCGCTCGGCCAGCGCGCCCCCCCCG
>JAHUZY010000075.1 GCA_019264505.1 Phenylobacterium sp.
CGACTGCGCCGTGGTAAAAGGAGCCAAGGAGCATGACAATGCGGGGCACACGTATCACCCTTCAGGTGTTCGCCGCGCTGGTCGCCGTGGGACGTCACCCGGGCGGCGACTGATGCCGTACAAGCACGCCTGTGGTCGGGACCGCAAATTCAGGTGCGAGCTATACCGCTTCCAAACTGGCTGGAAGGGCCGATGAACACCTGCGAGTATGCGCGCCTGGTACTGAAAAGAGAGCCTGCGCCTTCGCCTCCTCGCAATGATGGTAAGGCCGAGCTTCAAAGCGACCTTGGCCAACCCGGTCGAGCGCGCCGAGAGCACTGCCTGCTCGCAGGCGGCTCGCGGGCTCCCTCGGTGGCCCAAAAAGTCGGTGGCGCTGGCACGTCCTTAGTTGCGACGACGGAGATCTCTAGTGAAGTTGCACCGAACCCTTTGTGTTGCGATGAGCTTGTCGGTTCTGGGGATCGACCAGATTACCAAGGTCCTGGCGCGGACGCTCTTGCAGGAGCCCCTGGTGCTGGGCCCGTTCCTCAATCTCAGCCTTGGCTACAACACCGGCATCACCTTCGGCCTGTTTGCTGGCCGCGGTGATCTCGGCCGGTGGGTTCTAGTCGCCGGCACGGCCGCTGTGGCGCTGTGGCTGGTGGTCTGGATGTGGCGCGAGCCGCGCTTGGCAGTCGCCGCGCCGCTTGCCCTTGTCGCCGGCGGGGCGCTGGGCAACATTCTCGATCGGCTCCGGAGCGGGGCCGTCACCGACTTCATCGACGCCCACATAGGCTCCACGCATTGGCCGACCTTCAACCTGGCGGACGCAGCCATCGTCGTCGGAACCGGATGGCTGCTCCTCGCCTCGCTCCGCCGCGGCGCCCATGCCGACGCCAAGGACGCCACGAAGGCCGGAAGCCGCCCGCGCGCCGGCGCCCCGACATGAGCGCCTCCGCCCCGCAGCCGCCTTATGACGCCACCGTCGCGCTTCTGGCGGATCCCTACCGGCTCATTTCCGAGCAGTGCCCACGCCTGGGTACCGATGGGTTCGAGACGCACGTGCTCTTCAAGGCCACGACTTGCCTCAAAGGCACCGAGGCCGCCGCCCTCTTCTACGATCCCGAACGCTTCAAGCGGGAAGGGGCCATGCCCTCCCCGATCCGCACGACGCTGCTCGGCGAGGGCGGTGTCCAGGGCCTTGACGGCGACCGCCCACCGGCATCGCAAGCTCTTCATGGACCTGATGGCCCCAGAGCGCATCCAAGCGCTCGGCGATCTCGTTCACGAGCAATGGACGCGCCGGCGCACGTTGGGCCCCAAAGGACGGGGATATTTGTCTCTACGACGAACTGCACCCGATGCTCACCCGCGCGGTCTGCGCCTGGGCGGAGACGCCGCTCGAAGAAGCTGATGTTCAGCGTCGCCCGGCAGCTCCGGGCGCTGTTCGACGCGGGCGGAGCGCGAAGCCCGCGGTATCTATGGTCTCGCTACGCGCGCCGAAAGGAGGACCGGTGGCTGAAAGGCGTGATCGAGTCCGTGCGCGAGGGCCGCCACCGGCCGGCCGAGGACACGCCAACGTTCCGGATCGCGCATGCGCGCGATCTCAGTGGAGACCTCCTGCCGGCAGAGGTCGCCGCGGTCGAGTTGGCCAACGTTTTGCGCCCAACCGTCGCCACCGCCGTTTATGTGGTCTTCCTCGCTCATGCCCTGCACCTGCACCCGGAGGCGGCGCGGGCCGCGGGCGAGAGCGCGGCGGAGCGCATCGCCTTCCTCCAGGAGGTCCGCCGCTTCTACGCGTTTTTCCCATCGCTCATCGCACGAACGCGGCGGCCGTTCACCTGGCGCGGTTTGACCTTCCCGGCGGACCGGCAGGTGATTCTCGATCTCCACACCCAGGCCAAGATCGGTCCCTACGAGCTGCAGGATTTCAACCTCTACTACCTCACCCGCTATGGGCTGCGGCCCTCGAAGGTTGCCTTCCTAGCTTGGCACGCCTGGAGGACCGCGAGGCGGGCCACTGGCCGGCGCATTTCCCGGCCGACGCGCGCAACGCCTATGACCTGGCCGCGATCAAACATTGGCTGGGCGTGTTCCTGTTCCGCTTCTTCGAGATCAGCCAATTCAAGCGCTCGGCCATGCCGAACGGCCCCAAGGTGATCTCGGGCGGCAATCTCTCACCCTGCGGAGACTGGCGCGCGCCATCGGACGGCTCGGCGCGCATCTGGCTCCAGGAGCTGGAGACGAACGTCCCCTAGCCCCGAGCCGCGGCCTGGGCGCGCCGGCCCGCCGCCCAGAACCCGACCACGACCGCCGTCAGCGTCAGGAGCTGGGCAACGAGCCCTTCCCAGGTCGGGAACACGCCGAGCACCTCGATGCGGGGCAGGGCGGGCAGGGGCCGCACGTCCAGCATCCCCGCCTCCTGCAGCCCGGCCACGCCCTTGCCGGCAAGCACGATCGCGAGCCCGGCGATGAGGATCGAGCTGTAGGAGAAGAACTGCGCGATGGGCAGGCGCTTGCTGTAGTTGAGCAGCGCCCAGGCGATCACCGTCAGGCAGACCACGGCCAGCGCGGCGCCCGACAGCATGGCCACCAGTCCCCCCTGGCTCCAGAGCGCGGCGTAGAAGAGGATAGTCTCAAAGACCTCCCGGTAGACCACGATGAAAGCCAAGAGGAACAGGAACCAGGCCGAGCGCTTCGAAAGCGCCGCCGAGAGCTTGTCGCGGATGTAGACCTGCCACGCGCCGGCCTGGGCCTTGCCGTGCATCCAGACGCCGACGGAGATCAGCACGACCGCTGAGACCAGCGAGCCCACCCCCTCGGTGAGTTC
>JAHUZY010000139.1 GCA_019264505.1 Phenylobacterium sp.
CTTTTGGACGCCCCCAGAATCGTCGCGGACCAATGCCGCCGCGCCCGATCTCCCCCCTAGGAACGTCGTTGACCGAACCCCAGTAGGTGAAGCTTGCCCGGGGTCTCCCCCGACGACAAGCCCGCACGCCTATTAGGAGAACGGCGGATCATCTCGTGACCCGCCTGCCCCGACATCAGGCGCTCAGGCGTCGAAGACGATGACGGAGCGGGCGATTTCCCCGCGCTTCATCTCGTCGAAGGCTTCATTGACCTGCTCCAGCTTCAGCCGGCGGGACACCAGATCGTCCAGCTTCAGCCGGCCCGACATGTAGAAGTCCACCAGACGGGGCATGTCCACGGGGAAGCGGTTGGACCCCATCATCGAACCCTGGATGCGCTTTTCCCCCAGGAAGGCCGCGCCCATCAGGCTGATGGTCTGGCCGACCGGGATCATGCCGATGATGTTGGCCGTGCCGCCCCGGCGCAGCATGTTGAAGGCCTGCTCAGCGGTCTTGGCCAGGCCGATGGCTTCGAAGGCGTGATGAACGCCGCCCTTGGTCATCTCCATGACCGTCTTCACCGCATCGGTGTCGGCCGCGCAGATGAAGTCGGTGGCGCCGAAGGCCATGGCCAGGTTCTGCTTACCCGGCACCATGTCGATGGCGATGATCCGCCCGGCGCCGGCGATAGCCGCGCCATTGATGGCCGAGAGGCCCACGCCGCCGCAACCGCTCACCGCCACGGTCTCGCCAGGCCGCACATTGGAGGTGTGGATCACGGCGCCGACGCCCGTGGTCACCGAACAGCCGATCAGAGCGGCGCGGTCGAAGGGCATGTCCTTGCGGATGGCGACGCAGGCATGCTCGTGGATCAGCATCTGCTCGGCGAAGGACGACAGGTTGAGGAATTGCGGCAGGCCGACACCGTTCTGCATCAGACGCGGTTCGTCATCCTTGTCACGCTTGGTGTCGGGGGAGACACACAGGCTCATCCGACCGGTCAGGCAGGACTCGCAGTGACCGCAATAGGCCGACAGACAGGTGATGACATGGTCGCCCGGCTTCACGGTGCGAACTTCCGATCCCACCTGCTCGACGATGCCGGCGCTCTCGTGACCCAGCACGGCCGGCAGCGGATGGGGGTAGGAGCCCTCGATGAAGTGCAGGTCCGAATGGCAGACCCCGGCGGCCATGGTGCGGATCAGCACCTCGTGGGGGCCCGGCTTGTTGATCTGGACGTCTTCGATCTGAAGCGGCTTGCCCACTTCGCGCAGAACGGCGGCCTTCATGTCGTGCTTCCCCATATGAGCGCCCGCTGACCGGGCCGATCCAGGGCCGCTGTTTGGACCCCTTTGGGAAGAGTTATCGCCGTTCAGGTCAAAGGGGCCAAGAGGGTTTTGCCCCTTTTAGCCACTCTGGACCCTGGCCGCCGCCCTAGGCCGTCTCCCGCGTGGCGGCCACGCTTGTCCACCGACGGGATGGGTCGGGGCGCATTCGCGCCCACAGGGCGGCGAGATCGGGCCTCGGCAGGGCTGGCCAGCGGAGGGGCGGAAGCCACCGGCGCGGTTGCGGCAAGCAGGCGTCCAGAGCCGCGAGCAGGCGGTCGGTGGGCCCATCGTTGATGAAATGGTCAGCCCCTTCGACCCGCGTTAGCCGGATGGAGTGTCGCGCCTTGATTCCGGCCATGAGGCGTTCGGCGGCGTCGAGGGGCGCGAAGTCGTCCCGGTCCCCGTGAATCAGATGGATGGGCGTCCGCAGTTCCCCCAGGGCCCGCCGCACCGGACCCAGCTGTTCGGGCTGGCCGGTGACCTCCAAGACCGCATTGCGCAGATCACGGGGGATGAGGCCCAGGGCCTTTCCGCCGGTGTCCAGCAGCCAGCGCGCCGTGGGGCCGGGCTCGCCATAGTATCCGGACAGGAGGACAAGGCCGCGAACCCGGCGGCCGTAGCGGCGGGCCATCAGGGTGGCGATGGCCGCCCCGTAGGACTGGCCGACCAGCAGGATCTTCTGCCCCGGCGCCGCCTGCAGCAGGGGGGACAGGGCCAGAGCCTGGACCTCCAGGTCCGGGACGTGATCGGCCGGCTCCGAGGCGCCGAAGCCCGGGCGATCGACCACGATCATCTCCCGGTCCTGCGGCAGGGCGGCCAGGACCGGCGCCCAATATTCTGCCCATGAGGGAGACCCCGTCACCACGACGATCTTCCACGGCGCAGTCTGTCCGCGGGGACTCTCCAGGGCCGAGATGCGCCAGCCCAGGCCGCCGCCGGCCTCGAAGCTGGTGCGGCGGACCATCGTGTCGGGATAGTCCTTGGACATGGGGACATGTTCGGTGCGCCCCAGCATGGCGGAAGCGAAGCACGCCCAGCCGACGCCGACGACGCCCTTGGGCCTTTTACGAGCCACACGAAACTCCCTGGTGAAGCCTGATTGCAGCCATCAACGCTCAAGCCGCCGTCCGGGTTCGCCGAAAGTCAGGCGGCTGTGCGGGTCACCGTCATCATGTAGTTCACCTCGCTGTCGCGGGCCTGGGACCAGCGGCCGGTGAGCGGGTTGAAGACCACCCCATAGGGACCATCCACCTGCACGGCCTCATCCGCCAGGAAGCCGCGCAGCTCCTCAGGTTTGAGGAACTTGCGCCAGTCGTGGGTGCCGGCCGGCAGCCAGCGCAGCACGTACTCCGCGCCGACCTTGGCCAGGGCCAGGGCCTTCAGGGTGCGGTTCAAGGTCGCGACGATCATGATCCCGCCCGGCGCCAGCAGCTGGGCGCAGCTGCGCAGGTATTCGCCTGGATCGGCCACGTGCTCGATCACCTCCATATTGAGGATCACGTCGAAGGGGGGCGTCCCCTCCGCCAGCAACTGCTCTGCGGTGGCGCAGCGATAGTCGATGGTCAGGCCCTGCTCGGCGGCGTGGGTGCTGGCCGTGCCGATATTACGCTCCGAGGCGTCGACCCCGGTCACCGTGAAGCCGAGCCGGCTCATCGGTTCCGACAGCAGACCGCCGCCGCAGCCGATGTCCAGCAGGCGCAGGCCTTCGAACGGCCGCCGCGCCAGGGGGTCACGCCCGAACCGCGCCAGGGCCTTGTCGCGGATGAAGGTCAGCCGGGTGGGATTGAACCTGTGCAGCGGGGCGAACTTGCCATGCGGGTCCCACCATTCGGCGGCGATCCTGGAGAAACGCTCGACCTCTTCGGGATCGATGCTGGAGCGGAGATCAGGGCTTGCGGACATGGCTTCACATATAGCGTGCGGCGAGGCTTGCGGAAGGGCGTGCGGCGGCCAGGCGGACCCCGGCGCCCTGTGACCTTCGAATGTTACGTTGCAGGGCGGCTTGGCCATCGGTAGAAGGGCGGCCTTCTTTAGCGGGGGTCGATCCGGCGTGGCCCGTCTGGTGATGAAATTCGGCGGCACCTCGGTGGCCGACCTTGAGCGTATCCGGCGCGTGGGCCGGCTCGTGGCTGCGGAAGTGGCCGCTGGCCATCGCGTGGCCGTGGTGGTTTCGGCCATGTCCGGCAAGACCAATGAGCTGGTCGCCTGGACCGATGGCGCAGGCGCCGCCGCCCAGGGCCTGACGCCCTCGGATGATGAGTACGACACCGTGGTCGCCTCGGGCGAGCAGGTGACGGCCGGCCTGCTGGCCATGACCCTTCGGAATATGGGCCTGCCGGCGCGCTCCTGGCTGGGCTGGCAGATCCCGATCATCGCCGACGAGGCCCATGGCCGCGCCCGGATCGAGGACATCCCGCCTGAGAAGCTGGCCGCAGCGCTGGACGCCGGCGAAGTCGCCGTGATCGCGGGCTTCCAGGGGGTGACCCGCGAGGGCCGCATCGCCACCCTCGGCCGCGGCGGCTCCGACACCAGCGCCGTAGCCATCGCCGCGGCCCTGAAGGCCGAGCGGTGCGACATCTATACCGACGTGGACGGGGTCTACACCACCGATCCGCGGATCGAGTCCAAGGCCCGCAAGCTCTCCAAGATCTCCTTCGAGGAGATGCTGGAGATGGCGTCCCTGGGCGCCAAGGTGCTGCAGACGCGCTCGGTGGAGCTGGCCATGGCCCAGCACATGCCCGTGCGCGTGCTATCGAGTTTCGTAGAACCCGGAGAGGCCCCCGGTCAGGGCACCATCGTCTGCGACGAGGAGGAGATCGTGGAAAAGCGCATCGTGAGCGGCGTCGCCTATAGCCGCGACGAAGCCAAGATCAGCGTCTTCGGCCTGCCCGACCATCCCGGCGTCTCCTCGGAGATCTTCGGACGGCTGGCCGACGCCAATGTGAATGTGGACATGATCGTCCAGAGCCATGCCCGCACCCAGGACACGGCGAACATGGAGTTCACCGTCGGCAAGCGTGACGCCGCCCGGGCCATCGAGATCATGCGCCAGGCCAAGTCCGTCATCGGCTTTGAAGACGTGGCCGTGAACGAGGACGTGGCCAAGGTCTCGGTGATCGGGGTGGGCATGCGCAGCCATGCCGGCGTCGCCAAGACCATGTTCGGCGCCCTGGCCGACAAGGGCGTCAACATCCAGGTGATCTCCACCAGCGAGATCAAGATCAGCGTGCTGATCGACGCGGCCTATACCGAGCTGGCCGTCCGCGCCCTGCATGCGGCCTACGAGCTGGACAAGCTCTAGGCCTCTAGCGCCTGTGGGACCGCGGCCTCGGCGTCCTGCTTTTGGCTGAGACGCCAGGCCGTGAAGATGGCCGCGACCGCCACTGGCGTGGCGGCGGCGAACACCCAGAGCGCCGCTGCGCTGGCGCTGGCATAGGTCAGGGCCTCGCCGAATCCGGCCAGGTTGGCCAGGGCGCCGGCCACAGCCGCGCCCACGGCTGCTCCGGTGAAGCGCACGGTGTTGATCGCCCCGCCGCCCAGGCCGCGCTCCTCAGCCGGCAGGGCCGAGAGCACCATCTGGTTCATGAAGGCCGAGGACAGGCCAAAGCCTGAGCCCAGCAGGACAGCCGCCAGGATCAGGGTCCAGAGCGGCCCCTCAGCGATCACGAAGACGCACAGGCCGATGCCCAGGGCCGCCAGCACCGCCCCCAGGCGCACCATCCGTCCGCGCCAGACGCCGGTCAGGTGGGCGATGGCCAGAGCCGAGGCCGTCCAGGCCAGGGCCTCGACCCCGATCACATAGCCGGCGGCGAGCGCTGAATAGCCCCGGGTGGTCTGGAGGATGGCCGGTCCATAGACGGTGAAGCCCATGGAGGCCGCCGTCATCAGGAACATGGTGGCGAAGCCGAGCCCGCCAATGGTGCGGAAATCGCCTGAGCTGACCGGCAGCAGCCGGACCTTGGCCCGGGCGTCGATCCGGACACTGAGCGCCAGGACGGCCAGGCCCACCGCGATGAGGATCACCGCCAGGCTGAAGACCCCCAGCACGTCAGCCGCAGCGATGGCGCCGACGCCGCCGGCGATCAGCAGCAGTTGCAGCGCGGGCACGCCGCCGCCCTCCCCCTTCTCGCCCTTGGGCAGCAGGAAGAGCGCCGCGCCGGCCACCAGCAGGCCCTGGATGACAAACGACCAGAAGGCCCACCGCCAAAGGCCCGCATCGGCGAAGACTCCGCCCATCAGGGGGCCGATCAGGGTCGCGATCCCCCAGATGCCGGTGGCCGCCGCATAGACCCGGGGCAGAGTCCGGTCAGGAAACAGCAGGCCGATGGCCACCGAGCTGAATC
>JAHUZY010000157.1 GCA_019264505.1 Phenylobacterium sp.
GGCTTGAGTGGTTCCGGGCGCCGGTCCTCATCGGCGGGGAGGGGCGTCCCGGGCTCGGCGACATGGCGCTCAACAGGCTCGCCGATGCGCCGCGCCTACGCCGCGTTGACCTTCGCGTCCTGGGTGACGATCTGTGGGAAAGCTACGAGAGGATCTGAATGTTCACCGGCATCATCACAGACATCGGCAAGGTCCGCGCCGTGCGCGACACCGACCGAGACCGCAGGTTCGAGATCGAGACCCGATTTGACCTCACGACCATCGATATCGGCGCCTCCATCGCCCACGCCGGCTGTTGCCTGACCGTGGTGGAAAAGGGCCCGGACTGGTTCGCCGTGGAGGTCTCGGGCGAGACCCTGGACAAGACCACCCTGGGCGGCTGGACCACCGGCTACCGGGTGAATCTGGAGCGGTCGGCGCGGGTCGGCGACGAACTGGGCGGCCACATCGTCTCTGGCCATGTGGACGGGGTCGGCGAAGTGGTGTCGGTGCGCGCCGAAGGCGGCTCCCATCGCGTTCAGATCCGCGTCCCGCGTCCGCTGCACCGCTATATCGCGCCCAAAGGCTCCATCACGGTCGAGGGCGTATCTCTGACGGTGAACGAGGTGGAGGACGACGTGTTTGGCGTGAACCTGATCCCGCACACCTGGGACGTCACAACCCTGGGCGAGCTGAAACCTGGTTCGCGGGTCAATCTGGAGATCGACATGCTGGCGCGCTATCTCGCGCGTTGGCGCGAAACCGCCTAAAGGCAGGGAGAAGATCGCCTTCCGCGGTCGCTGGAATCCAAGATGCAAGACCAGAAGCTGCGCGTCCTCGTGGTCGAGGCGCGGTTTTACAGTGAGATCGCCGACGCCCTCCTGGCCGGCGCGACCGACGTGCTGAGCGCCCACGATGTCGATTTCGACGTGGTGACGGTGCCTGGCGCCCTGGAGATTCCGGGCGCCATCGCCATCGCTGACGCCTCGGGCGCGGGCGCCGGCGTAGCCTATGACGGCTATGTGGCTCTGGGCTGTGTGATTCGCGGGGAGACCTATCACTTCGAGGTGGTGTCCAATGAATCCGCCCGCGGCCTGATGGATCTGACGATCAGCCGCAAGCTCTGCGTCGGAAACGGCATCCTGACCGTCGATGAAGAGGCGCAGGCCTGGACCCGCGCCCGGGCGAGCCAGGCCGACAAGGGCGGCGGGGCGGCGCGCGCCTGCCTGGAGATGATCAGCCTGAAGGCGCGGCTTTCTGGGCATGATCAATGAGCGCCGACCTGCCCACGCCGCCGCAGCCGCCACGCCAGGCCCGCTCTGTCGCCCGTCTCGCCGTCGTCCAGGCGCTCTACCAGATGGAAGTCTCGGGGGCCGGCGTTGAGGCGGTGATCCGCGAGTTCTCCGACCACCGGTTCGAGCGCGACGTGGAGGGCTTCGCCTTGACCGGCGCCGACGAGACCTTCTTCGCCGAACTCCTGCGCGGCGTCGTCACACACCAGGCGCAGGTGGATCGCGCCGTGGTCCGACGCCTGGCCACGGGCTGGCGGCTCGAACGTCTTGACGCGACGGTCCGCGCCATACTGCGATCGGGCGCCTATGAACTGTCCGAGCGCCCCGACGTGCCCACCGAGGTGGTGATCGATGAGTATGTCGAACTGGCCAAGTCCTTCTTCGAAGGGCCCGAGCCCGGCTTTGTGAACGGCGCCCTGGACGGCGTGGCCCAGGATGTCCGGACCTGATGAGACCGGCCATCCGCCGGGGGAATTCGAACAGATCGCCCGGCTCTACCGGCCTCTGACGCGGGGGGCGCCAGAAGCGCTGGGACTTCTCGATGATGCGGCGGTGATCCCGTCGCGGCCCGGTTACGACCTGGTTATCACCAAGGACGCGCTGGTCGAGGGCGTGCACGTCCCGTGGGGCGAGGCCAGGGACCTGGTGGCGCGCAAGCTGCTCCGGACCAATCTGTCAGATCTCGCGGCCAAGGGGGCTGAGCCCTTCGGCTATTTCCTCGCCGTCGCCTGGCCGCCGGACGCCGATTTCGCCGTGCGCGAGGCCTTCGCCCGCGGTTTGCAGGTCGACGGGGCGGCCTTTGACGTCTCTCTGCTGGGGGGCGACACGGTCTCGACCTCAGGCCCCCTCAGCGCCAGTCTGACCCTGCTGGGTTGGACGCCGCAGGGCCAGGCCGTGCTGCGGTCAGGCGCGAGGCCTGGCGATCTGGTCATCGTCAGCGGGCCGATCGGGGATGGCGGTCTAGGCCTGGCCGCCGTCCAGGGGCGCTTAGCCGATCAGCATGGCTACCTGGCTCTGCGCTACAGGTTGCCGACGCCGCGGCTGGATCTGCGCGATGGTCTGCGCCGATGGGCCACGGCCTGCGCCGATGTGTCCGACGGCCTCATCGCTGACGCGGGCCACATCGCCGCCGCCAGCGGGGTCGCCTTGCGCCTGGACCTGGCCCGGCTGCCGATCTCGCCGCCTGCGGCCGCGTGGCTCGCCCCGCAGCCCGACAAAGCCGCTGGGCTTGGTCGGCTGGCCAGCTTCGGCGACGACTACGAACTGGTGCTCACCGCGCCGCCGGACGCCGCTACGGCGCTGGGTCTGCCGGTCATCGGGGTTGTGGAGGCCGGAGCAGGGGTGAGCGTGACGTTTGCGGGGGCGACCGTGTCTGTAGAGGCCGCGGGCTGGACCCACCCTTGATCGTAAGACTACGGCAACCCTGTCTGGGTTAGGCTTGGTCCATGCATCGTCGAAGCCTGCTCGCCCTTCTCCCCCTCGTGCTGGCGGCCGGTCCCGCCATGGCGGCCGGAGGCGGCGGCAAGGCCGCTGACAAGGCCGGCACAGCTCAGTATATCGATATCTCGCCGGTCGCCCTGCCGGTGACCATTGGCGACAGGGTGGTGAACTACATCTTTGTCGGCGTTCGCCTGAACCTCACCGCCATGGCCAATGTGCAGAAGCTGCGGGAACGGGAACCGTTCTTTCGGGATGCGCTGGTCCGCGCCGCGCATCGGACCCCATTCACCGGCAAGACCAACTTCACGACCATCGATGTTGATCGGCTGAAGGCCGTGATGCTGAAGGATGCCGTGCGCCTCGGGGGCAAGGACATTCAGAGCGTGGCGGTGATGTCCCAGACCGCCAAACGCCAGAGCGGACTGCCCAAGCATCCAGGCGCTCCAGCAGGCTGAGTCCGCGCTTCTGCACAACCCGTTGCGCCCCTATCGCAACCTTGGCACAGTCGCCGCGCGATAAAAATAAGAGGCGTCGCAATGACGGCGTCTCAACCCAGAGGAAACGTTGCGGCCTGTCCTTCCCGCCTCCCGGCGGTGAAGCGTCGCGTCGCGCCATTGAATAGGGGCGTCTGAACTATGAGTCTCGAGCTTATGCTGGTGATTATCGCCGGCTTGCTGGCGGTGCTGTACGGCGTCGTCCAGTCCGCATCCCTGATGCGGGCCTCCCCTGGAAACCCACGAATGCAGGAGATCGCCGCGGCGATCCAGGAAGGCGCCCAGGCCTATCTGCGTCGCCAGTACACCACCATCGCCATGGTGGGCGTGGTCATCCTGATCGGTGTCGGCGTCCTGCTGGGCGTTCTGCCGGCGATCGGGTTCCTGATCGGTGCGGTGCTGTCTGGCGCCGCGGGCTTCGCCGGCATGTGGATCTCTGTGCGGGCCAATGTCCGCACGGCCCAGGCCGCGTCTGAAAGCCTCGAGAAAGGGCTCTCCCTGGCGTTCCGCTCGGGCGCGGTCACCGGCATGCTGGTGGCGGGTTTCGCCCTGGTGGGCGTGGCCGGCTACTTCTTCGTGCTGACTGGCCCGCTGGGCTTTGCGCTGACCAGCCGTGAAGTGGTGGACTCCCTGGTGGCTCTGGGCTTCGGCGCCTCGCTGATCTCCATCTTCGCCCGCCTGGGCGGTGGGATCTTCACCAAGGGCGCCGACGTGGGCGGCGACATGGTGGGCAAGGTGGAGGCCGGCATTCCCGAGGATGATCCGCGCAACGCCGCGACCATCGCCGACAATGTGGGCGACAATGTCGGCGACTGCGCCGGCATGGCCGCCGACCTGTTCGAGACCTATGCGGTGACCACGGTCGCCACCATGGTGCTGGCGGCCATCTTCTTCCGGGGCACGCCCCTGGTTGAGACCATGATGATGCTGCCCCTGGCCATCTGCGGCGTCTGCATCATCACCTCGATCATCGGCACCTTCTTCGTCCGTCTGGGCAAGTCCCGCAACATCATGGGCGCGCTCTATCGCGGCCTGATCGTCACCGGCCTGCTGTCCGTCGGCGCCATCTGGTGGGTCACCACCCGCATGGTCCCGGACATGGTCACCCTGGGGACCCGCAGCTTTGATGGCCTGTCGCTGTTCTATTGCGGCGTGGTCGGCCTGGCTGTGACCGCAGCCATCGTCGTCATCACCGAATACTACACCAGCACGGTCTTCCGTCCGGTGAAGTCGGTCGCCAAGGCCAGCGTCTCTGGCCACGGCACCAACGTCATCCAGGGGCTGGCTGTCAGCCTGGAGTCCACGGCTCTTCCGGCCCTGGTCATCATCGCCGGCATCATTGCGGCCAATGGCCTGGCGGGCCTGTTCGGCATCGCCATCGCCACCACCGCCATGTTGTCACTGGCCGGCTTCATTGTCGCGCTGGACGCCTTCGGCCCGGTGACCGACAACGCCGGCGGCATCGCCGAGATGGCGGGCCTGCCCGCTGACGTCCGGGTCTCCACCGACGCCCTCGACGCGGTCGGCAACACCACCAAGGCCGTGACCAAGGGCTACGCCATCGGTTCGGCCGGCCTCGGGGCCCTGGTGCTGTTCGGCGCCTATACCGAAGACCTGAAGTTCTTCGCCTCCACCGCCGAGCCAGGCTCCTTCTTCGAGGGGATGGGCGCCGTCGCCTTCGACCTGTCCAACCCCTATGTGGTTGTGGGCCTGCTGTTCGGGGGGCTCTTGCCCTTCCTGTTCGGCGGCATGTCCATGACGGCGGTGGGGCGCGCGGCCGAGGCCGTGGTCGTCGAGGTCCGCCGCCAGTTCAAGGAAAACCCCGGCATCATGACCGGCGAGGTCAAGCCGGAATACGGTCGGGCCGTGGACATCCTGACCAAGGCGGCCATCCGCGAAATGATCGTGCCGAGCCTTCTGCCGGTCGTCTCGCCCGTGGTGCTGTTCTTCGTGATCATGGCCATCGCCGGCAAGGCTGACGCCTTCTCGGCCCTCGGCGCCATGCTCATGGGGGTCATTGTCACCGGTCTGTTCGTGGCCATCTCCATGACCTCGGGCGGCGGCGCCTGGGACAACGCCAAGAAGCTGATCGAAGAGGGCCACCACGGCGGCAAGGGATCGGAGGCTCACAAGG
>JAHUZY010000242.1 GCA_019264505.1 Phenylobacterium sp.
TCATTGGTCCAGTGCAGGCTGAGCGTCGAGACCACCAGGTCGAGGCTTGCGGCTGCAAAGGGCAGGCGCTCCTCGTCGACGGCGACCCGAGGGCCGGGGCGGCCGGCCAGCATGGCGGCGGAATAGTCCGCCTCGATCACCGCCCCGATCCGCGGACGCGCGTCGCTCTGAGCCAGAGCCTCGGCGAAGGCGCCCCGCCGCGCCGAAAGATCGACGGCCGTGGGGAAGTCGCGCATGATCGCCTCCAGCCGTTCCACCGCGTCCTGGGCGGCGCGGCGGTGGAGGAAATCGGCCTGGTGAAAGCCTGGGGCCGCGCGGGTCAGGCGCCGGCGCACCAGGGCGCGGTCGAAGAGTCTGGGGGGAGCAGGTGACATGAGCCTGCAAGATGGCCTGTCGGGCCTCGTCTGGAAACCGGGGCTGCGGCTGAAATCGGCCGGGCGCGGCCTGCTTGACCTCGTATTTCCGCCGCTCGCCCTGGATCAGGGGCCAAGGCCCCTGTCGCCGGGTCTGTCGACTGAGGCCTGGATGAAGATCACCTGCATCGACGGGCCGGTCTGTGACGGCTGCGGGGCGCAGTTCGAATACGCCCTGGGTCCCGGGGCGCGGTGCGTGGCTTGCGAGGCGCGCCCACGGGCTTTTTCGCGGGCGAGGGCCGCCTGTCTCTATGACGAGACCTCCCGTGATCCGATCCTGCAGTTCAAGCATGCCGACCGCCAGGACCTGGCGCCGCTGTTCGCCCGCTGGATTTCCCGGGCCGCCGACCAGCTGGTGGAGGAGGCCGACGCCATCGCCCCGGTGCCCCTGCACCGCAGCCGCCTGTTCACCCGGCGGTTCAACCAGGCCGCGGAGATCGCCCGGGGGCTGGCCCGCCTGCGGGACCGGCCCTATCTGCCCGCCGCCCTGGTGCGCCGCCGGGCCACCGAGAGCCAGGGGGGCAAGTCCGGCTCTGGCCGACAGCGCAACGTGGCCGGCGCCTTCGATGTGCCGCCGCAGCGGGCCCGTCAGGTGGCCGGGCGCAACATCCTGCTGGTCGACGACGTTCTGACTACGGGCGCTACCGCCCAGGGCTGCGCGCGCGCCCTGCTCGCAGCCGGGGCGGCGCGCGTCGATCTCGCCGTGGTCGCGCGGGTGAAAGCCGCAGCCACTCCCTCATGACCTGGCGCCTTACGGCCCAGGTCTGGACATTTCGATCCGGACGCCCCTTATCCCAGCCATGCCAAACGTCACCCTCTACACCAAGCCCTTCTGCCCCTATTGCGTGCGCGCCATGGCGCTGCTCGAGAAGAAGGGCGTCGAGTTCACCGAGATCGAGGCCGCCTTCGATCCCGAAAAGCGGCAGGAGATGAACCGGCGATCGGGCCGCAACACCTTCCCGCAGATCTTCATCGGCGACCGGCACATCGGCGGCTGCGACGACATGATGGAGCTGGAGCGGGCCGGTGAGCTCGACGCCCTGCTCGGCCAAGCCTGAGCTTCCAGGCCGAACCCATGACCCTGCGCGTCGCCCTCATTCAGACCCGGACCCCGGCCAGCCAGGCCGCGGCGCTTGACCATGTGGCGCCGCTGATCAGCCGCGCCGCTCAGGGCGGCGCCCGGCTGATCCTGACGCCGGAGGGGACCAATCTGCTGCAGAAGGACCGCGAGCGCCTGACGCCGCAGCTGACCTCGCTGGAGGAGGATCCGGTGGTGATGGGGCTGCGGGCTGCGGCCAGGCGGCTGCAGGTCAGCATCCTGGTGGGCTCGGCCCTGGTCCGGCGCGAGGATGGCCAGGCGGCCAATCGCAGCGCCCTGATCACCCCGGACGGCGAGATCGCGGCCACCTACGACAAGCTGCACATGTTCGACGTGGACCTGCCCAATGGCGAAACCGCCCGGGAGTCGGCGACCTACACGCCGGGCGACAAGGCCGTGGTGGTCCGGGCCGAGGGCGCGGTGCTGGGCCTGACCATCTGCTACGACATCCGCTTTCCGGCCCTGCATCGGGCGCTCGCCCAGGCCGGGGCGCAGATCCTCACCGTGCCCGCCGCCTTCACCCGGCCGACGGGCGAGGCCCACTGGGAGGTGCTGCTGCGCGCCCGGGCCATCGAGACTGGCAGCTTCGTTCTCGCGCCGGCCCAAGGCGGTTTCCATGAGGACGGCCGCGGCACCTATGGGCGCAGCCTGGCCATCGCGCCCTGGGGCGAGGTGCTGGGCAAGCTCGACCATGATGAGCCAGGCGTCCTGTTCGCCGATCTTGATCTCGACCAGGTGGCCAAGGCCCGCGCGGCGATCCCGGCCCTGGCCAATGCCCAGGCCTTCAGCGGCCCGGCGCCCCTGTCATGATCCGCTACGCCCTGGTGTGCGACCAGGACCACGAGTTCGAGGGCTGGTTCGGCGCCTCAGGCGACTTCGACGATCAGAAGGCCCGAGGCCTCCTGTCATGCCCGGTGTGCGAAAGCGCCGAGGTGCGCAAGCAGATCATGGCCCCGGCCGTCGCCGGCACGAAACGCAACACCCCCGACCTCCCTCCCCAGGCCCGGGCGGTGATGATGGAGGCGCTCAGCAAGGTGCGCCGCCATGTGGAGGAGAATTTCGACAATGTCGGCGACGCTTTCGCCGCCGAGGCCCGCGCCATCCATGAGGGGCGCTCTGAGGATCGCGGAATCTATGGCCAGGCGACGCCGGCCGAGGTGAAGGCCCTGGTGGAGGACGGCGTGCCCGTCGCCCCCCTGCCGCCGGACCCGCCCAAGAAGACCGAGGTCAACTGAGCGGGTCCTGGGCTTGGATCGCCTAGAACGTCTTGCGCAGACCGAGCGACAGGATGGCGCCTTCGCCGTTCACGTCACCGCGCAGGCGGGTGACCGTCTGGGCAGGCGTGCCTTCATAGAAGGTGGTGTCGTGATTGATCCGGCTCTCATCGAAGCTGATGTAGGCGAGGGCGGCATCCATCTGCAGGCTGTCGGTCAGTCGGGCCGTGGCGCCGACGCCATAGAGCCAGCGGTCGCCGTCCGGGACGCGGGCGGTGCGCAGCTCATCGGGGGTCGGGGTCGGATCGTACTGCGCCCCCGCCCGCAGGGTCAGGGCGGGATTGACCATGTAGTCGACCCCCACGCCGCCGCTGGTCACGACCTTGTAGCGCAGGGGCAGGGACTGGAAGACGCTCGCCGAGGAGACCACGAAGGCGACGAACACGAACCAGCCGAACAGGAAGAAATGGGCGATGAGAGCCAGGCGCTCGGTGGCCTGCCAGCGGGCGCCGAAGGTGGCGATCCACGGGGTCGAGAAGGCCGCCGAGCCGGCGGTGTCGGTGTTGAGCGGCGCCAGCGGACCGGCGAGGCCAACCACCCGGACATCACCCTCCAGGTCATGCTCGATGGCCGAGCGATAGCTGGCGCCGAAGGTCAGGGCCTCAAAGCGGGCCTGGGCGCCCAAGGTCCAGCCGAAGTCCCAGCCGTTCCCCTTCAGCTGCGAGACGCCGTCCGGCGCGCCCGGCGCCAGGTTGGGATAGGCGGTGGACAGGGTGGCCTCGGTGTACTGGGCGCTGACGCCGGCGCCCAGGTCCAGCCAGTCGGTGACCTGCATGGCGCCGGTCAGCTGCATGTCGGCGGTGGTGAGGCCCGACTCCAAGCCGTCATAGCGGGCCCAGGCGTTGTCCCGGTACTCGGTTGTGAAGTTGTAGGG
>JAHUZY010000256.1 GCA_019264505.1 Phenylobacterium sp.
CCGGCGTTCTGGCGGGCGAAACCGACCGGATCACCGCCACGCGCCGTGCCGCAGAACTGGCGGACGCCGTCGTCCTGCTGAAGGGCCCGGACACGGTGGTCGCCGCGCCGGACGGACGCGCCGCCGTCGCCCTGAACGGCTCACCCTGGCTGGCCACGGCCGGGTCCGGCGATGTGCTGGCGGGCTTCATCGGGGGGCTGATCGCCCAGGGGATGGACAGCTTCGAGGCCGCCTGTGCGGCGACCTGGATTCATGCCGAGGCCGCTCATGCCCACGGCCCAGGGCTGATCGCTGAAGACCTGCCCGGCCTGACGCCCGGGGTGCTGCGCGGGCTGTACGTCGCCCGCTAGACCAGGCGCGATCGCTCTGTTAGCGATCCGAGGTCGTTCTGGAGCCGTGACCTGTGTCTCGCCTGACCTGCATCTCCGTCCTCGCTGACGCACCGGTAGCCGCCGGCGCGGCGATGGTGCGCGGGACGCGGGCTAGGGAAACAGGGACCAGGATCTAGCCACAGCGCTGGATGACGACATCCTCCCCAAGCCCGGCCGTGATGGCGGGCGGGGTCGAGACGACGCCGGAGCGCACATCAGGCCCGTTCCGGACATCAACCCATGACAGGTTACACCCCACAACTCCTCGGCGCGCTCGGCCTCTTCGCCTTCGCCTCCTCAATCACGCCAGGCCCCAACAACGCCATGCTGATGGCGTCGGGCGCCAACTATGGCTTTGCCCGGACCCTGCCGCATCTGGCCGGCGTGGTGCTGGGATTTACATTTCTCCTGTTGGCCGTGGGCTTTGGACTTGGCGGCCTGTTTGCGACCTTCCCGACGGCGCACACCCTGCTGAAGGGGCTGGGCGCCGCGTATCTCGTCTGGCTGGCCTGGAAGATCGCCACGGCTGGGGCGATGGGGGAGGGGGCCAGCGTCAGTCGACCGCTCACCTTCCTGCAGGCCGCCGGCTTCCAGTGGGTCAATCCCAAGGCCTGGACCATGGCTGTCGGCGTGGCTGCGGCCTATGTCCCCCGCCAGGGCGGCGGACTCGACATGCTGGTCGCCGGCCTCGTGGTCTTCGCCATCAGCATCCCCTGCGCCGCCGCCTGGGCCGGGTCCGGGGTGGCGCTGCGTCGCGTTCTGGAGCGGCCCCAGGCCCTGAGGCTGTTCAACTGGTCCATGGCCGCCCTGCTGCTCGCGTCCTTGGCGCCGGTGGTGGTCGAGTTCGCCAGGGCCATCGGCGTGCTGGGCGAGGCGGCTTGACGCGCGCGGGCAAACCGCCGATGGCAGGCGACGGAACGCGGGCGTGGCGGAACTGGTAGACGCACTGGATTTAGGTTCCAGCGCCGCAAGGCGTGGAGGTTCGAGTCCTCTCGCCCGCACCACCTTTGCACTTGGACAGGGGAGGCGCCCGTGACATAAGGGCGCCCTCCCGCCGCCTCGACGTAGGCGGCGCTTCCCGTTTCACCATTAGGCGGACCGTCAAGAGCGCGTGACAGCGCCCCGGAGTCCGGAAGCAAGAATGTCGATGCAGATCGTTGAAAAGTCCGGTGAAGGCCTGAGCCGCGTCTATGGCGTCACTGTTCCGGCGGCCGACCTGGCCGAACGCCTGGAAGCGCGCATCACCGAGATCACGCCCCAGCTCAACATCAAGGGCTTCCGCCCGGGCAAGGTGCCGCCGGCCCATGTGCGCCGAGTTCACGGCAAGGCCCTGATGGCCGAGCTGGTCGAGCAGACCATTTCGGAATCCACCCAGAAGGTGCTGGAGGAGAACAAGCTTCGCCCCGCCGGCGAACCGGCCCTGACGCCTGAAGGCGACCTGCAGGAAGTTGTGGACGGCAAGGCCGACCTGTCCTTCGAGATCGCCCTGGAAGTCATGCCGGAATTCGATCCGGTCGATCCTGCGACCCTGGAACTGGTTCGTCCCGTCTATAAGCCCGGCGACGATGAGGTCGACGAGGCCCTGGCCGAGCTGGCCAAGCAGAACCGCAGCTTCGAGCCGCGCACCGGCAAGACTGTAAAGGCCAAGGACGGCGACCAGGTCACCATCGACTTCGTCGGCAAGATCGATGGCGAGGCCTTTGAAGGCGGTTCGGCCGAGGGCGCCCAACTGGTGCTCGGCTCGGGCAGCTTCATTCCGGGCTTCGAAGACCAGCTCGTCGGCGCCAAGCCCGACAGCGACGTAGTGGTCAAGGTGACCTTCCCCGAAGAATATCAGGCCGCCCATCTGGCCGGGAAGGAAGCCGAGTTTGAGGTCAAGGTGACCGCCGTCTCGGCCCCGGTGGACACTGTCGCCGACGACGCCTTCGCCGAGAAGCTGGGCATTGAGAGCCTGGACAAGCTTAAGGGCCTGCTGCGCGACAACATCGAGCAGCAGTATGTGAGCGCCTCGCGCTTCAAGCTGAAGCGCGCCTTGCTGGACGCGCTGGACACCAAGCATGACTTCCCCCTGCCGCCCAAGATGGTCGAGGCCGAGTTCGCCGCCATCTGGACCCAGGTTCAGCAGGACAAGGCGCAGGAATCCCTGCCGCCGGAAGACGCCGGCAAGACCGACGAGCAGCTGGAGTCGGAGTATCGCAAGATCGCCGAGCGCCGGGTGCGCCTGGGCCTGGTGCTGGCCGAGATCGGCCGGATCAACAACGTCCAGGTGACCGAGCAGGAGCTGCTCGAGGCCATGCGCCAGGAGGCCATGCGCTACGGTCCCCAGGCGCAGCAGGTCTTCGACATGTTCCGCCAGAACCCCAATGCTCAGGCCCAGCTGCGCGCCCCGATCTTCGAGGACAAGGTCGTCGACCTGATCGTCGAAAAGGCCAAGGTCGAGGACAAGGACGTCAGCAAGGACGAACTGATGGCCGAGGACGATCTGCCGGAAGGCTACGGCGAGTAAGCCTTGCACGTCACGCCACAGCGGCGCGACAATGTGATTGCGGATCCCGGCGTGGCCTGCAGGCGGCGCCGGGATCATGCATTTTAGGGCTTCCGAAAGGGCCGGCGTCGGAGGGTCGCCTTGCAACCGGCCGCCGCAGACGCGATATCGGAAGGGACGGCGGCGATCAGACGTTCGCCAATCGAGAAGGGCTCTTAAGCTTATGCGTGACCATGTGACCACCGCGCTCAACCTCGTGCCCATGGTGGTCGAACAGACCAGCCGCGGCGAACGCGCCTTCGACATTTTCTCCCGGCTGCTGAAGGAACGAATCATCTTCCTCAACGGCCCGGTCGAGGACGGCATGGCCGCCCTGATCTGCGCCCAGCTTCTCTATCTGGAGTCCGAGAACCCCAAGAAAGAGATCTCCATGTACATCAACTCGCCGGGCGGCATCGTGACGTCCGGCCTGGCGATCTACGACACCATGCAATACGTGAAGAGCCCGATCTCCACGGTCTGCATGGGCATGGCGGCCTCCATGGGCTCGTTCCTGCTGATGGCCGGCGAGAAGGACCAGCGGATCTCGCTGCCCAACGCCCGCATCATGGTTCACCAGCCGTCGGGCGGGTACACCGGCAAGGCCTCGGATATCCAGCGGCATGCCGAGGACATCATCAAGACCAAGGGCCGCCTGAACGAGCTGTACGCCAAGCATACCGGCCAGCCGATCGAGGTGGTCGAGGCCACCCTTGACCGCGACCATTTCATGACCGCCGAGGAAGCCAAGGCGTGGGGCATTGTCGACCACGTCTATGAG
>JAHUZY010000039.1 GCA_019264505.1 Phenylobacterium sp.
ATCTCAGCGATGTCGCGGCCCCACGGGTCAAGGCAGCGCGCCACCAACCGGCCGTGCGAGGGCGGTCCGGCCTGACGACAGTTCAGGGGATGGTCGGCGACCGCGGCCGCCAAGTAGCGGGTGGCCACGGGACCATTCACCGTCGAGGCTTCCGGCGCATCAATCCCCCACAGCCTGATCTTCTCCTTGCCGATCCAGAAGGTGTCGCCGTCGACCACGCGCGAGACGGAACCGATGACGGGGCGGAAAGTCGGAAGCGGCGGGGCCTGGTCCCGCAGCCCGCCGACGACACGCGGCCCGGCCAAAGCAAGCGCCACGGCGCCGAAGGCCAGGAAAAGACCAGCGTTCAGCGACACTCGCGGCCGGCGAAATCGTAGGAACCGCATCATCGCGCCTCAAACCCCCCGTTTCTGGGTCGATGCAGCCCACCGCCGGTCCCTGGGCTTCTCTGCCGAAAACGCGAGGCTTTCCCCGGAACGCCAATTGCAGCGCCTGCTGTGGCGATGGCGGTTGTCCAACTCGCAGGTCATAGGAACCAGCGACGCAAGAATAACTTGTCGGGTGTTAGCCCGCCAATTGGGGGATGCCGGGTGGGAGGGCGCTTTAGCGCCCGGGGCGTAGCCGCGACGCGGCGAAAGCGGGCGGGGGCGAAGCCCCCCAAGAGGCGGTGTCGTGGGCGTGGTTTCGGCTGCCGCGGCGTCAGGTCGAGGATCCGCAGCCGAATTCGTGTTGCTGCGATGTTCCAATCCGGGACTCCGCTCAAAAAACACAATGGCTCCGCTTGCCTTCAGATGCAGTGCGCCGCAGGGTTGCACCAGGCTTTCAGCCGACTCCCCCAAAAATAGCACTTGATCAGCGAATCGCGTCGGGCTTACTGTCGTATTTGTCGGGAAATACGACATTTTCCGGACAAGTACCGGCTTAGGGCGCGCGGCTGGCGCTGCGCGGCGAATGATGGCGCTCGCGTCGAGATTGCAGTGCATTAGGAGCGTCACGCGTTCCGAAGCCTTGTCAGGCAAGGGCCTACGCTGTGCGCCTGGAATGCTCACTCATGTGACGAGGAGCGCCGGCTGATGGTCTTGGAGTTCGCCGCAGTCCTGGCGCTCGCCCAGCGGTGTGCTCCGTCCGTCGCCCCCGAGACCATGCTGTCCATCGTTCAGGTGGAGAGCCACAATAACCCGCTAGCCATCAACGTGAATGGCGCGGCCGATCCAGCGCCGGCGCGCACGGCCGAAGAAGCGATCCGCATGGCTGAGGCGCTGATCCGCCAGGGCCGCAGCGTCGATCTCGGGCTCGGGCAGATCAACAGCAAGAATCTTGACTGGCTCGGCATGACGGTCGCCGACGCCTTCGACCCGTGCCGCAATCTGGCCGGCGCGGCTAAGGTCCTCGAGGCCGGCTATCTCAGCGCGGCCCGCCAAGCGCCTCAGCAGCAGGCGCTTCGGATGGCCTTCTCCGCCTACAACACCGGAGACCATCGCCGCGGCTTCGCCAACGGCTACGTCGCCAAGGTCGAGGCCGCCGCGAGCCGGGTCGTGCCGGCCCGCGGGGGCGTCAGCCCCACCCCTCCTCCCGCTCCGACGCCTGCGCAGCTCGCCCAGGAGATCGCCGCGGAGAACCTTTCCGGGCAGGCGCCTTTGGCCGAGCCCGAACCGCCCACGTGGGACGTGTTCGGCCGCACGAAGGCCTCGCCCGTCCTCGTGTTCGGAAGGTGATCGAGATGATCGCCTTCCATGACGTCAAACGTGACCACGGCCGCCGACGCGACATATGCTGGACCCCTTGTGAGCATGGGGTGTGGCGTATGCCCGAGGCGACGATCCGGGAGCGAATGCTGACGAGCCTGCGGCCAAGAAGCGGCAGGGTCGTTGGCGTGCGGATCGTCGAGGCGACCGACAGTACATGGACAATGTACGTCACGTTGAGCTGGAAGAGCGGAGAATACCTCGTCTCCGTCTACGGCTCTACGAAACCAAAGCGGTACAAACATTTAGCCGCCGCGGTCGCCCACTGTCGGGATGCGTACAAATACTACGGCCCGATAATTCTCGAAACTGAGAAGCAGGAGCCTCCCCCCCATGATGAGCTCACAAGCCATCACTAGCCAGGCGCCGGTCGCGCGGATCACGACCGCGCGCCGGGTCGGCGCAATTGCGTTCGCCACCATCGTCTTCACCCTCGGCCTGGTCGAACCGGCCCTCGCCCAGAACGTCGAAGGGCTGCTGCAGAACATCCTGGACCTCCTCACCGGCAATACGGCCCGGCTGCTCGCCGTCATCGCCGTCGTGCTCCTGGGGATCGCCTGCATGTTCGGCCTGTTCGACTGGCGCCGCATCGCCATCGTCGTCGTCGGGATCGTCGTGGTGTTTGGCGCCGCGGAGATCGTCAACCTGCTGACGGGCGGCGCGGCCTAACGGCCCGCCGTCTCGCCGCGCGGCTCCGGGGGGCTGGCGTGCGGCGGGTGGAGATCCCCCCGTCATGGAAGACGACGAACGCATCACCGAAGACACCCTGTTCCTGGCCTGCACGCGGCCGGCCATGGTCCTGGGCGTCCCTGTCGAAGCGATGGCGATGAACGTCATCGTCACCGGCTTCATCTACCTGGTCGGACACAGCCTGCTCTACCTGAGCGTTGGCGTGGCGCTGCACTTCATCTTCCGGGCCATCGTCAAGCACGACCACAACGCCTTCCGGGTGCTGTTCATGTGGTTGGAGACGAAGGGCCGGGCCCGCAACCGCGGCTGGTGGGGCGGAAGCTCGCCTTCGCCGCTGAAGGTGCTGCGCCACTACAGCAAGAAGGACTTCCCGAATGGGTAAGGCTGCGGCCCTCCGTGTCGCGCCGACGGCGCGCGCGCCTACCGGCGTCCTGAAGCGCGAGACCGAGCTGGGGAGCAACCTGCCCTACGCTCGACACGTCTCGGACCACGTCGTCGCGCTCGACAGCCGGGCCTTGATGATCTGCTTCAAGCTCGATGGCGCGTCCTTTGAGACCGCCGACGTGCGCGACATCAACGACTGGCACGCCAAGCTCAACAACGCTTGGCGCAATCTGGCCGACGAACGCCTGGCGATCTGGACGCACATCGTGCGCCGTGAGGATCGCGGCTACCCCGAGGGAAAGTTCCGCTCCGACTTCGCCCGCGGCCTTGACGCCGAGTACCGCAAGCGGGTCACCGGCACGCGACTCTTCACCAACGACCTCTACGTCACCCTCGTGCTGCACCCGGGCCGCGACGCGGCCGAACGCGCGGCGGCCTTCTTTGGTCGCCTGCGCGCCCGCAGCAAGGCGGGCCTCGAGGTGGACGAGGACGCGATCCGCACCCTCGAAGACAAGGGGCGGGATCTCCTTCAATACCTCTCTCGGTACGGCGTTCGGCCGCTGGGCCTCTACGAACACAACGGCCTTTGGTTCTCCGAGCCCATGGAGTTGCTGCACCTGGTGCTCACCGGCCGCCCGCAGCGCATGCCACTCGTCCGCGGTCATCTCGGTCACGCCCTCTACACCTGCCGAGTGATCTTCGGCCGCGAGGCGCTGGAGATCCGCGAACCGGGCGAGGAAAAGTTCGCCGGCATCTTCGGCGTGAAGGAATACCCGGCCGCCACCCGGCCTGGGCTGTGGGACGGACTTCTGCGCGCCAAGTACCCGTTCGTTGCGACCCAGTCGTTCGCCTTCCTGTCAAAGGCCTCGGCGCGCGCCATCATGGAGCGCAAGCAGAACCAGCTCATCAAGGCCAACGACCGCGCGCACTCCCAGGTCGACGGCCTCAACGACGCCATTGACGACCTGGTGAGCAACCGCTTCGTCATGGGCGAGCATCAGTTCTCGATGCTGGTCTACGGCGCCAGCACCAAGGAGCTGGCCGACAACATGTCGGCAGCGCGCGCCACCTTGGCCGACTCCGGCCTCGTCGTGGCCCGCGAGGACCTGGCGCTGGAGGCGGCCTTCTGGGCCCAGTTTCCCGGCAACTTCGCCAAGCGCAGCCGTCCGGCGGCGATCAACTCGCGTAACTTCGCGGCGCTGTCGCCGTTCCACACCTATCCGTCCGGCCGGCCGAGCGGCAACCATTGGGGTCCGGCGGTCGCGCTCCTGCGGACCTCGGCCCTCTCGCCGTTCTACTTCAACTTCCACGCCGGCGACCTCGGCCACACCTTCATCTGCGGCCCGTCCGGATCGGGGAAGACGGTCGTCCAGAACTTTATGCTCGCCCAGCTCGAGAAGTTCGGCGTGCAGCAGGTCTTCATCGACAAGGACCGCGGCGCCGAGATCTTCATTCGGGCGTCCGGCGGCGCCTACCTGACGCTGAAGAACGGCGCGCCCACGGGCTTCGCCCCGTTCAAGGCGCTCGAATACAACCCCGCCAACCTCGTCTTCCTGTCGCAGCTGGTCCGCAAGCTCGTCACCCCGCACGATCGGCCGCTGAGCGTGCAGGAGGAGCGGCTGATCGCCGACGGCATCGCCGCCCTGCAGCCGATGGAGCCCCGCCACAGGTCGCTGCTCGCGCTGCGCCAGCTCCTAGGCCAGCGCGACGCCGAAGGGATCGGGGCTCGCCTGGAGAAGTGGACTCGCGCCGGCGCCCTTGGCTGGGTCCTCGACAACGACGCCGACCAGATCTCGCTCGATGGGCGCCTGCTCGGGTTCGACATGTCGGATTTCCTCGACAACGCCGAGGTCCGCACGCCGATCATGATGTACCTCTTCCACCGGCTCGAAGCCCTCGTGGACGGGCGTCGCCTCGTCGTCGACATCGACGAGTTCTGGAAGGCGCTGGGCGACGAGAGCTTCCGCGGTCTCGCCCAGGACGGGCTCAAGACCTACCGGAAGAAAAACGCCTTCATGGTGTTCGGCACGCAAAGTCCGGCCGATGTCCTGCGCTCTGAGATCTCGCACACGATCCTGGAGCAATGCCCCACCAAAATCTTCCTGCCGAACCCCTACGGCCAGGCCCGCGACTACGTCGAGGGCTTTGGCCTCACCCGTGAGGAATTCCGGCTGATCCGCGAGGAGCTTTCGCCGGAGTCGCGGATGTTCCTCGTCAAGCAGGGGCACAACTCCGTGGGCGTCGAGCGGAACCTCGGCGGCCTCGAAGACGAGTTGGCGGTCCTGTCCGGCCGGGCGGAGACCGTCGAGCTGCTGGACCGTATCCAGGCCCAGCACGGCGACGACCCGGCCGTTTGGGGGCCGATCTTCCACCAAGAGCGACGGAGAATCCTATGAGAACCCGACTCCTCGGGGCGGCGGCGGCCGCCTTGATGCTTGCGGCTGCGGCGCCCGCCTCGGCGCAGATGACCGTGACTGACCCCGGCGCCTACGTCCGGATGCTGCGACAGCTCAATGAGGCAAGAGCCCAACTGCAGGAGCTCCAGACACAGGTTCGGCAAGGAACCGAGCTGATCTCCCAAGGCCAGCGGCTCTACGACGACTTCAACAAGCTCACCAACGTG
Organism: Phenylobacterium sp.; assembly: GCA_019264505.1. Classification (GTDB taxonomy): domain Bacteria; phylum Pseudomonadota; class Alphaproteobacteria; order Caulobacterales; family Caulobacteraceae; genus Phenylobacterium. The sequence continues at coordinate 5,443 of JAHUZY010000039.1, forward strand.
AACAGCCTCGCCGGTGTCCTGAACAATCCGGCGCTGCGGCGTTATCTGCCCGCTGAAGTGCAGGACACCTCTCGCCTGCTCAACGGCACGCTGTCTGATCTCGGCTCGATCGGCACCCGCGCCTCGTCCATTCGCGACGCCAACCGCCTCTTCACGCCGGTCACGTCCGGGCTCTCCACCGTCGAACAATATTACCAGGACTCCCTCATGAAATCTGGCGACCGCGCCGCGCGAGACATCGCCTTGGGGGAGAGCGCGTACCGCACCGCCGCCGAGCGGCAAGCCGGACTCGACGAGCTTCGAATGGCCCTGAGCAACGCCAGGACCGCGAAGGAGGTCATGGACCTTCAGGCGCGGATCGACGCCGAACAGGCGCTGATCGCCAATGACCAGATGCAGCTTCAAGGCCTCGCGATGATGCAGGACGCTGAGCGCCGGCTGGCAGAACAGCGCGACCGCGAAGCGCGGGCCGCCATGTATCGTCAAACGATGGACGACTACCGGGCGGGCTTCCAATGAGAGCGGCTGGCGTCCCGTTCATCCTTCCGCTGCTGGTCGGCCTCGCCGCATGCCAGCCGGAGCCGCGCTCCGCCTCCTATTTCGAGGCGCATCCGCAAGAGCGAGTCGAGGTGGTCGCGGACTGCCGCATCGGCACGCACCGGGGCGAGGAGTGCAAAAACGCTCAATTCGCCGCCGAGAAGGCCGCGCGCACCAAAACTATGAACGACTACAGGAGCGGCTTTTAGCCGCCGAGCGCCATGCCAGCATCCATATTTCAGCCAGCTTACGACTATGTGGACTCGCGGCTGACGGCAGTCCTGACGGACGGCCTGGGCAACGTGATTGCGCAAGTAGCCGGTCCGCTGCGCGTGGCGCTCATCCTGTACATCGTGCTCTGGGCGTACTCGGTGCTCGCAGGACGGATCACTGAGCCGGTGATGGATGGCGTGCTCCGGCTTGCGAAGCTCTGTTTTATCTACGCGGTAGCAACAACCGTCGCCTACAACAGTTACGTCACTGACCCGCTGTTCAACGACCTTCCTAATTGGCTTGCCGAAGCAATTAGCGGAAGTGGCGCGCCGAGCGTGGGAGCTGCCTTCGACGGCTTTTTCAATCGTGGCGGCTATCTCGCGACGAAGATCTTTAACAGCGCCACTCTGACGGACCCTGGACCTTACGTTACCGGCGCCGTTGTCTGGGTCGTCACCGCCCTTACGGCTGCACTTGGCTTCGGCATTGTCATGCTGGCGAAGGTCGCACTCGCAGTCCTGGTGGCGCTCGGACCGATCTTCATCGCGTGCCTCGTATTCGAAGCATCGCGCATGTTCTTCTACGGCTGGCTCAAGCAGGGCGTGAACTATCTGATCCTGTTCGCGCTGATTATCACCATCTTTCAAATCATCCTTGCCCTGGTCGAAGGCCAGTGGGGAAACATTGATGGCCAGGCAGACCCGAACGCAGCCGGGCTGCTCTTCATCGCCTTGTGCCTGTTAGGCGCGATCTTTTTCCTTCAGACCCCCAACATCGCTGCAGGCATCGCGGGAGGCGCAGCGGCTGGCGTCGGTGACTTCGCCAACGCGGCGCGGGGTGCCCTAGGTGGTCAGCCCGCGCAACCTGCTTCTGCCGGGAGCGGTCGGAGCCCGCGTGGCGCAGGCGGCGGGTCCGTGAGTCCGACACGCCAGACCGCGGCCAGCCGCAACGGCCACCCCCGCCGATGACACTTCCCCTCGCCCCTCAGGAGACCACCACGTGTTGCGTACACTGACCCTGACGGCCTGCGCGTTCGCCTTGGTGGCCTGTTCGACCACCAGTTCGTCCAAGCCCAATTCTTGTGACGGCCACAGCCGCCGACCCGTCAACATCTATGGCTCTATCCTCCCGGGCTCGCCGGTGCCGGCGACTACGGCGTCTGTGCCGGCCCCGCCCGCGCCAGGCCCAAACGGCACGCCGGCGAAGCCGGGGAAAAGCACGGCAGCGCCGCCCAAAGTGCCCGGCGTGGTTCCTAAAGCCCCGACAGGTGGCCCGGCCCGTCCAGCCCCGAAGGCGCGGCGGGTGTCGGCGCTTACGCCAGCCTTCCCGAGTTGCGACCAGGAGGGCCGCGGATGACCGGCGTGCCTGCGGACGATCTCAAAAGCTACTTCGAGGAAGCCCGGCGCTGGGATCAGGACAGGGTCCAAGCTGCGAACCGCTCGAAGAAGCTGGCCTGGACCATAGCGGCCGTCGCCAGCGGCCTCGCCGTCGTGTCGATCGCCGCCGTCGTGGCGCTCGCGCCGCTCAAGACCGTCGAGCCTTTCGTTATCCGCGTGAACCAGACGACGGGCGCCGTCGACGTCATGACCGGCCTGAAGGGCTCGCACGACGTCACCTATAACGAAGCGGTCAGCAAATACTTCCTCGGGCAGTATGTGCGGGCCCGGGAGGGCTACCTTCCGCCGGCGGCCGAGGAGAACTTCAAGTTCGTCTCGATCATGTCGACCCCGGACGAGCAGCAGCGTTGGGCCGACGCTTACCGGTCGACCAATCCCACCAGTCCGCAGGCCACCCTCGGTCCTGATGGCGTCGCCACAGTGGCGATCCGCAACATCACCTTCATCAATCCGAAGGTGGCCAACGTCCGCTTCACAAGGACGGTGCGCAAAGCGCAGGAGGTCCAGGCCAGCGATTGGATCGCCACGCTGACCTTCACCTACACCCAAGCCCCCATGCTGGAATCGGACCGCTTGCGCAATCCGCTCGGCTTCCAAGTCCAGAACTATCGGGCCGATCCGGAGATCTCCCAATGATGCGGAAGCTGCTCGCCGCCGCCGCATGCGTGGCGCTGGCCGCGGCCGCTACGCCGGCGGCCGCCGTCGATATCCCAAAACCCGGCAAGGCGGACCCGCGGGTGAAGGAGGTCGACTATGACCCGAACCAGGTCGTCCGCGTCGTAGGGACGTTCCGCACGGCCACCCAGATCATCTTGGGGCCGGGCGAGGAGATTCAGCATGTCGCGCTGGGCGACACCGTCTCCTGGGAGGTCGCGGCCGAGACCAACATCCTGTTCATCAAGCCACGCGAGAAGGGCACCCCAACCAATCTGATCGTGACGACCCGCCGCGGCGCAGAGCTGCGGAACTACACCTTCGAACTCGGCATCCGGTCAGGCGCGATCACCGCCAACTCCCCCGACACCTACTTCCAGGTCCGATTCCGCTATCCCCAGGACGAGCGCACCGCAGCCGCCCAGTTGCTCGCCCGTCAGGCGGGCATGATCGAGAAGGCCCGAACCGGCCTGATGCTCGATCACGCCGTCGTCGAAGGGCCTCGGAACCTCAACTACACGATCCAGGGCTCCTCGCGTCTGCAGCCGTCCGAAGTCTCCGACAACGGCCAGTTCACGGTGCTGAGGTTCCCCGCAAATCAGGAGCTCCCGAGCTTCTTCACCGTCAATCCGGACGGCTCCGAGAGCCAGGTCCCCTTCGACGTGCGCGATGAGTTCGTGGTGATCCACACCGTGGCGCCCAAGCTGGTCCTCCGCCGTGGTCGGGAAGTCCTCTGCGTCTTCAACGAGGCCGTCCGGCCCTACGGCGTGAACCACGGGACCTACACCGCCTCCCCGTCGGTCGAACGCACCACCCGCAACCCGGGACAATAAGTCATGAGCGACACCCACGATCCCAGCCCGTCACGCCGGTCCGAAGACGATATCCGCAGCGACGCCGCCGGCGGCGCAGACGATCCGTTCAAGCGCCGCCGGGCGCAGGATGACTCGAATGTCCCACCCGAGTACCGTGAGCCCGAGCGCACCGCTGGCGTTCCGGGTGAGCGCGGCATCACAGCGGTCGCTGGCCGCTTCAGCTCCAACCAGGCGAAGATGGCCGGCATCGCCGCGATGGTCGGCGGCGCCTCTCTCCTCCTGTTCCTCACCTGGGATCGGGGAGATGCTCAGAACAAGGACGAACCGAAGGAGCCCGCGCGGCAGGTCGTGAGCTACGACCAAGTGGCGAAGACGCCGCCCCCGCCCCTTCCGCCGGCGCCGACCGCCGGAGGCGTCCCATCCGGCGTGGACCCTCTGACGGGGCAGCCGCTGGCCCCCGGTC
>JAHUZY010000114.1 GCA_019264505.1 Phenylobacterium sp.
GGTCCGGACCATCCGCGACGTGGCCGCCGATGTGGGGCTGATCCTGCTGTCGGACTACGGCAAGGGCGTCGTGACGCCGGCCGTGATCGCGGCCTGTCGGGCGGCCGGCGCGCGGATAATCGTCGATTCCAAGGCCCGCAGCTTCGCCCGCTATGGCGAGGTGGACATCATCAAGCCCAATGCGGCCGAACTGGCCCACGCCACCGATATGCCGACCTCCACCGACGAGGAGATCGCTGCCGCGCTCGCCCATGCGCTGAGCCTGTGTGAGGCGCGAGCGATCCTGGTGACCCGCTCGGCCAAAGGCATTTCACTGGCCGTGCGCGGCCAGCCTGTGCGCCACTTCCCCGGTACGCCGAAAGAGGTTTTCGACGCTTCGGGGGCCGGCGATACGACCCTGGCGGCCCTAGGCCTGGCCCTGGCGGCCAAGGCGTCCATCGAGGACGCCGCAGCCTTCGCCATGCTCGCCTCAGGCGTGGCGGTGGGGAAGGCCGGGACCGCCGTCGTCACCCCCGGCGAGCTGATCGAGGCGACCCTGGCGGCCCATCAGGCGCCGGCCGAGGCCAAGGTCTGCACCCCGCAGCGCATGGCTGAGGAAGTGGCCCGTTGGAAGGCCCGGGGCCTGCGGGTCGGGTTCACCAATGGCTGCTTTGATATCCTCCACAAAGGACATGTGGCCTATCTCAACCAGGCGCGGAGCTGGTGTGATCGCCTGATCGTGGGAGTCAATGACGACGCCTCGGTCCGCCGGCTGAAGGGCGAGGGCCGTCCGGTGAACGATCTGGAGAGCCGGGCCGTGGTTCTCGCGGGCCTGGGCGCGGTGGATCTGGTGGCGCCCTTCGACGCCGATACGCCCATCGAGCTGATCGAGCTCGCCCGCCCCGACGTGCTGATCAAGGGCGCCGACTATTCGGAAGACCAGGTGGTGGGCGCCGCTCAGGTCAGGGCCTGGGGCGGCGAGGTCCGGCTGGCCCAGATCGTCGATGGCTACTCCACCACCGCAGCTCTGAACCGGATGCAGGAGAAGACATGAGCCGGCGTATCGTCTTCGTCACCGGCGGCGCCGGCTTCATCGGCTCCAACATCGTCGCGCGCCTGGCGCAGGACCGCAGCCTTGACGTGGTGGTCTGCGACCGGCTGCGGGAGGCCGAGCTCGGCAAGTGGCGGAACATCGCCAAGCATCCCATCGGCGACTTCGTGGCGCCGGAGCAGATGTTTGACTGGCTGGAGAAACGCTGGCGCGACGTGGAGCTCGTTATCCACATGGGCGCGGTCTCATCCACGACCGAGCAGGACGCCGACAAGATTATCCAGTCCAATTTCGGCCTGTCCCGGGACCTGTTCCGCTGGTGCGTCGACCGTCAGCGGCGGCTGATCTACGCCTCTTCGGCGGCCACCTATGGGGACGGGACCCTCGGGTTCGGCGATGACAACAGCTTCGAGGCCCTGGCGGCGCTGAGGCCGCTGAACGCCTATGGCTGGTCAAAGGCCTTGTTCGACATTTTCGCCGTCCGGCAGGCCGCCCGGGACTATGCCCCCCCCCAGTGGGCGGGGTTGAAGTTCTTCAACGTCTACGGGCCAAACGAAGGCCACAAGCACGGCATGAAGTCCGTGGCGGCTCAGATCTGGCCTAAGGTTCGCGATGGCCAGCAGGTCCAGTTGTTCAAGTCCCACCGGGACGGGATCGCTGACGGCGGCCAGCTGCGGGACTTCGTCTATGTCCGCGACGTGGCCGAGGTGGTCGCCTGGCTTGCGGCCAACCCGCAGGTGAACGGGGTCTATAATCTGGGTTCGGGCGAGGCGCGCAGCTTCGCCGACATGGCCAGGGCGGTGTTCGCCGCGGCAGGACGGCCTGCGGACATCGACTACATCCCGATGCCCGTAGAGATCAGGGACCGCTACCAGTACTTCACCCAGGCCGAGATGAGCCGTCTGCGTAAGGCGGGCTACGCCGCGCCCTTCTCCAGCCTTGAGGCGGGCATCGAGGACTATGTGCGCAACTACCTGTCGCAACCTGATCCCTATCTTTGAGTCTGACTTCTCGCCGATTTCCTCCAGCGCGCCCGGAGGCTAGGCTCAGCAGATGGCGGACACCCCTCGACGCACACGGCTTTGGCTGACCGGCGCAGCCCTCCTGCTGGTCGGGCTTTTGGCGGTTGGCGGGATGGTCTGGCGGGACGACATCCTGCGCACCGGCCTTGATCCCAAGGAACCGTTCCAGACCTACGAGCCGCCGCCAGCCCCCGACTATGCGCAACGGGAGGCCTGGAGCCTTTCGCCAAGTCAGCCTCTGACCTGGGAGGAGGGCGATCCCCCGGCCGATGTCTTCTTCGTTGGGCCCACCAGCTATGACGGCGGCAGCCATTGGAACGCGCCGATCGACGATCCGCGCGCCGATCAGTTTTTCCGCCGGACGGTCGGTCCCAACTATGTCGGGCCGTTCGTCCGCATGGGCCGGGTGTTCGCGCCGCGCTATCGCCAGGCCAGCCTCTATTCGATGCTCACCCTGCGCGATGACGCCCGCGAGGCCCGGCGCTTCGCCTATGGAGACGTCCGCCAGGCCTTCACGCACTACATGGCCGAGTACAACCAGGGACGGCCCTACGTGATCGTGGGCGTCGAGCAGGGGGGAACCCTGGCGGCGCGTCTGGTGGCCGATGAGGTGGCCGGGGATGCGGACCGCCGTCGACGCCTGATCGCGGCCTATCTGATCGAGACCGCCGTGCCGGCCGGCGCACCACCGTTGCCCTTGTGCCGAACGCCTGAGGAAACAGGCTGCCTCGCCCCCTGGATGTCCGCCTATGACGGTGACCGGGAACGCGCCCAGATGCTCCGGGATCGGTCCCTGGTCTGGGATGGGGGTCAGTTGGTCAATCTCTCGGGGTCTGCGGCCTGCTACAATCCGCTGCTCGGCGCGGTGAGCGAGGCCGACGCGCCGGCCAGACTGGCCAAGGGCGCCACCAACGCCACCAGCCTGGAATGGGGCGCTAGACCGGCGCTGCAGACGCGGCAGGTGAGCGCCCAATGCGAAGGCGGGATCCTGCGGGTGTCGCGGCCGCGCTCCGCCGCCTTCCGTCCCACGGGGTCATGGGCCAATCAGAGAAAAATGCCCGGATACAATCTCTTCTACGGTGATCTAGAAGCAAGCTACGAGCTGAAGCTCGCCACGCTGCTCGCCGATCCGACCTTTCCGCGCGCGGCGCGTCCCATTCCGCAGGGGGTCGAGGTGGAGCCGTCGCCCCTCCACCGCATCGACTGAGCGGGCCTTAGCCAGCGTCCTGCAAGGTCGATTGGGCCTGCCAGTCGAACAGAGCCTGCAGAACCCTCAGAGCCTGGCCGCGGGCTGAGGTGAGGCCAGGGTCGCGGGCGAGGATCAGCCGGGCGTCGTCGCCTGCGGCGGCGATCAGATCCCGGTGGGCGATGGGATCAGCGAACACATAGGCGGGAAAGCCGCTCTGGCGCAGGCCAAGCGGATCGCCGCCGCCGCGAAGCTCCAGATCCCGTTCGGCGATCAGGAAGCCGTCATCGGTCCGACGCAGGATGTCGAGACGCTTCTGGCCCGTCTCCGAGAGGGGCGGATCGTAGAGCAGGACGCAGGCGCTTTCGGCGCGTCCCCGACCCACGCGGCCGCGGAGCTGATGCAGCTGGGCCAGGCCGAACCGTTCGGCCTGTTCAATGACCATGATGGTGGCGTTGGGCACATTGACCCCCACTTCAACCACCGTGGTGGCCACCAGCACCGACAGCTCGCCCTGGGCGAAGCGGGCCATCACGGCGTCCTTTTCGGGACCGGGCATCTTGCCATGAACGAGCCCTACGCTTGGCCCGATGCGTTCGCGAAGCTCGCCTGCGCGACGCTCAGCCGCCGCCAGGTCGGTCTTTTCCGACTCCGACACCAGCGGGCAGATCCAGAAGGCCTGGGCGCCGGCGGCGACCACGGATTTGAGACGCGCCTCCACCTCGGCCATCCGGCCCATGGGAATGGCGCGGGTCGCCACGGGGGTTCGGCCAGGGGGTTTCTCGTCGATCCGCGAGACATCCAGGTCGCCGAACACCGTCAGTTCGAGGGTGCGGGGAATGGGCGTCGCCGACATGGCCAGCAGATGGGTGGCCGCGCCCTTGGCCTGCAGGCGCTGGCGCTCGGCCACCCCGAACCTGTGCTGCTCATCAATCACGGTCAGGCGCAGGTCGTGGAAGATGACGTCGTTCTGGAAGAGGGCGTGGGTGCCGACGGCGACCTGCACCGCGCCGCTCGCCAAGGCGCGCAGCTTTTCCGCGCGGGCTGCGCCCTTGTCCCGGCCGGTCAGCAGCACGGCGGCCAGGCCTTGCGCCTCCAGCGGGCCAGACAGGGTTTCGAAGTGCTGGCGCGCCAGGATCTCCGTCGGGGCCATCAGGGCGCTCTGGCCCCGCGCCTCAGCCACATCGGCCATGGCCAGCATGGCCACCACCGTCTTGCCCGATCCCACATCCCCTTGGAGCAGGCGCGACATGCGCTCGCCGCTGGCCAGGTCGCCGCGGATGTCGGCCAGGGCGCGGGTCTGGGCGCCGGTCAGCTGGAAGGGGAGGGCGGCGGCCAGGGCGTCGGCCCGTCGGCCTGCGGCGATCGGCGGAGCCGGTTCGGCCCGACGCTCGGCCTTCTTCTGACCCATGGCCAGTTGGTGGGCCAGCAGCTCATCAAACGCCAGCCGCTGGCGATGGGGCGCCTGGGCGGTGAGGTCGGCTTCGGTTTCTGGTGCATGAAGGCGGGCGAGGCTCTCTCGCCAGCTTCCCCACCCTTGCCGGGCGAGCCAGGCGGGGTCCTGCCATTCGGTCAGGTCGGGGCAGCGGGCCAGGGCGTCGAGCGCCAGGCGCCGCACCGTACGGGCCGGCAGGCCGGCGGTGGCCGGGTAGACCGCCTCGACCTCGGGGATCTGGTCGGCCTTTTCCAGCGGGACCAGATAGTCCGGGTGGGCGATCTGGATTTCCGAGCCGAACCGCTCAACCTTGCCGCTGACCAGCCGCTGAGCGCCCACCGGATGCTGGGCCTCGATACGTCCGCCCAGGCCCCCGAAATAGGCCAGGGTGAGGAATCCCGTGCCATCAAAGGCCCGCACCCGCCACGGCTGGGACGGATTGCGCGGCGGCTGATAGGCCTCGATGGTCACCACGAAGGTCTGCACGGCGCCCTCGAGCGCGCCGTCCACCCGGGCGGGATGGCGGTGGATGAGGTTGTGGGGCGCCAGAAAGGCCACGTCTCGCACCACTGGACCTGCCAGCTTGGCCAGAAGCGGCGCAACCCTCGGCCCCACGCCCTTCAGCGTGTCGATCGGGGCGAACAGGGGGTACAGAATCTCCGGACGCATGGCGGCGATCATAGCGTGGCCGGGACCGCCGCGCGCGGTGGACGGGGCGCCTGGGCCATGATGATGTGCGGGCCGATGCAGAGTCTTGGAGGGTGAGATGCGCCGATGGATGCTGGTCGCGACGACAGCGGGTCTCCTGAGCGCCTGTGGCCAGGCCGAGCCATCCGCCCCTGCGCCGACGCATGCGACGCCTGCTGCGACCGACGCCGCTCAGTCCGAAACGATTTCTTCGCCTGCAGATCTGCAGGGCTTCACCCATGCGGCGGGCGAGGACCTGTTCGGCTACTACTTCCCGACCCAGTCCGTTCAGATCGGCGACTGGCGCCTCGACCATATCCATATCGGCGGGGCGATGGAGTTCGCCGCCTGGGAACGGGGCGAGCGGACCGAGACCTACGCACCCGTGATGCTGGAGTTCTCGGACGTCACGAGCCCGATCTCCACCAATGAACTGGGCCAGGAATATCACGAACGAAGCCTGCGGGTGCTGCCCACAGCCTACAGGCTGGGGCAGGGGGACTTTCGGTTCGTTGGCCGTCATCCTGACATCGGGGACGTCCGGATCGATGGCATGATCGATCTCGTCCAGCTGAAGGCCGAACGTGACACGGGCGGCCGCTCTCAGGCTGAGGCGGCGGCCCTGCTCAAGACCTCCGCACAGATCGGACCGGAGGCCTTTCGGAATCTGTCTTTCACCTGGTTCGGCGGCGACTGATCAGCCGCTGGCGCGTTCAGCCAGTCCTTGACCCTGGCGCTCCGGCGGCGGGGCCTCTATATCCGCGCTCGCCATGGCCGACACACACGATATCCGACTCAAGCGTCTCAAGTTCCGCTCCTGGCACCGGGGGTTTGTGGAGGCCGACCTGATCCTGGGTGGCTTTGTCGATCGGCATGGCCGCGAGCTGAGCCCCTCCCAACTGGACGTCCTGGAGCATCTGCTCGATCAGCCCGATCACGACATCTACAACTGGATCGTCGAACGTACAGCGACGCCGCCTGAGTTCGACACCGAGATCATGAACATGATCAAGGCGTTCCGCGACGAAGCTCACAAGACCATCGGCGGCGCCCATGGCGGCTGACGGAGCCGTTGCTCCCAGCGCCACTCAGCTGAAGCGCATCAATACCGATCCTGAACGCATCGATCTTGTCGGCGCTCCGGAGGGCTATGACGCCCTGGTGATGTCGGACATCGTCCGCGCCCGGGGCGGACTGACGGTCTTCATCGCCCGCGACACCGCCCGGATGAGCGCGTTCGCTGATGCGTTCGGATTCTTTGCGCCGGACGTCGAGGTGATGCGGCTGCCCTCATGGGACTGCCTCCCGTACGACCGTATCGGCCCGTCCCCAGGAGTCGCCGCCCAGCGGATGACGACCCTTGCGCGCCTGGCGACCGGCGGGTTCTCGCCCAAGAAGCCCGCACTGCTTGTGGCCGCCATCCCGGCCATGATTCAGCGGGTCCCGCCGAGGGCGGCTGTGGAGGGGGCCTCCTACAGCGCCCATGTGGGCCGGCCGGTGAAGATCGCCGACCTGGAACGCTACTTCGCCGTCAACGGCTATCAGCGCGCCTCAACCGTCTCAGAACGGGGCGAATTCGCCATTCGCGGCGGGGTGATCGATGTCTTTCCCCCTGCATCGGATGAACCTGTCCGGCTGGACCTGTTCGGCGACATCCTGGAATCGATCCGGGCCTTCGATCCCGAGACCCAGCGCTCCACACGGCAGCTGACGGAGATCAGCCTGCTGGCGGTAAGCGAGGCCCTGCTGGACGCCGAGGCTGTGTCCCGCTTCCGCAAGGGCTATGTGGCGACCTTCGGCGCCGCTGGCGACGATCCGCTCTACGCCACCGTCAGCGAAGGCGGCCGCCGCGCGGGGATGGAGCATTGGCTGCCCCTCTATTATCCGAGCCTCGAGACGGTCTTCGACTATCTGCCCAACGACACCCTGATCGCCGTCGACCATCTGGCGCCTGAGGCCAGGGATGAGCGGCTGAGCATGGTGCGGGACGCCTATGAGGCCCGGGCCGAAGCCGGTCGAAAGTCCAACTATCGCCCACTGCCGCCGGAACAGCTCTATCTGACCGCCGAGGAGTGGGAGGGCGCCCTCGCCACCCGGCCCAACCGGCGGTTCTCCGCCTTCAACGCCGTCGAGGGCGAGCAGGTGATCGACCTGGGCGCCCGGGCAGGGCGCAGTTTCGCCCCGGAACGCCAGCGCGACAGCGTCAATCTGTTCGAGGCCACGGTCGATCACGCCAAGGCGCAGACGGCGGCAGGCAAGCGCGTCCTGTTCGCCTCCTGGACCGAGGGCGCATCCGAGCGCCTGGCCGGCATGCTGGCCGATCACGGCCTGTCGAAGATCTCCCTCGCCCCCTACTGGCAGGCGGCCAAGGCGGCGGATCCGAAGACGCCGCAGCGGGTGGTCCTGCCCCTGGAGGCGGGCTTCGAGACCGACAAGCTGGTGGTCATCTCCGAGACCGATATTCTCGGCGACCGGCTGGCGCGGCCGCGCAAACGGAGGCGGGCCGCCAATTTCCTGGCTGAAGCCTCCGCGCTCACGCCCGGCGATC
>JAHUZY010000204.1 GCA_019264505.1 Phenylobacterium sp.
AGCCGTGGTCCCGCCGAGCGCGGAACGCCGCCTCCACCGAGGGCATCACCAGCCAGCTGATGTCTTCGCCTACCGATTCCAGCTCCTTGGCGGTGCTGGAGGAGACGTGCAGGAACTGGGCGTCGCAGATGAAGTGGACCATGGGGATGGTGGGGTCGAGGCGCTCGGCCAGGCCGTGCAGATTGAACTCCTCATGGAAGTTGGTGGCTTCGCGCAGGCCGCGCACGATGTGGGTCGCGCCGATGGCCCGGGCGTAGCGGACCAGGCTCTGGCGGGCGTATTCGCCGACCTCGAGCGACTGGTCGAGGATGGCGGTGGCGTCTGGCCAAAGGTCCAGGACCGAGCTGCGGATCAGAGCCGTGCTCTGCTCGACGCTGAAGGCCCGCTGTTTGCGGACATTGGTGCCCACGGCCACATGGACCGCGTCGAAGGTCGTGAGCGCCTTACGGATGATGTCGAGATGGCCCCGGGTGACGGGATCGAACGACCCGGCGTAGAGCGCCTTGGTCCGCTGGGCCTTGTGCATCTGCATCTCAAACACCTGTGGGTCTGGGATGCAGCCTCCGACGACCCTATCGCCGTTGCAAGGCGCTTGTCGGTCAATCTCGTCCAATCTGAAAAGAGACCGCGCTTCTGCTCAGAGGGTTACGGATTTGAAACTGGCGAAGCGGGTGGCCCTGGCGCAGGAAGTCACCTGCGCGAACCGAGGTCGAGAATGGCAAAGCTCCTGTTTGTCTCCCACCCGGAGGTGGTGATCGATCCCGACATCCCTGTCCCCCGCTGGCCGCTTTCGGCCAGGGGCAGGGCGCGGATGGAGGCCTTCGCCGAGGTGCTCGTCAGTCTGCCGGTTTGCGCCGTCTGGTCGAGCAACGAACAGAAGGCGATGGATGGGGCGGCGATCCTGGCCGCACGCCTGGGCGCGCCCCATCGGGTGGATAGCGCCTTGGGCGAGAACGACCGGTCGGCGACGGGCTACATCGCGCCGCCGGAATTCTGGGAGGTGGTGGCCGAGTTTTTCGCCCATCCCGAGGTCAGCGTGCGGGGCTGGGAAAGAGCGCGGGACGCTCAGAGTCGTATACTCGGGGCCATGGAGCGGATAGCCAGACAGGCCCAGCCGGGCCTGAGCGTCGTGGTGTCCCATGGGGGCGTGGGGCAGTTGCTGACGGCGGTTCTGCAGGGCGTGGCGATCGGAGCCGAGGCCAAGGCGCCTAACCCGAGCGGTGGCAATTACCTCCTGCTGGAGACCATGCCGCTCGCGTTATTCAGTACGACATGGCGCGACATTGACGAGATCGAGGCCGATCCCCTCTGGGCCGATCTGCGCCGGGCGAGCCTTTAGCGCCTAGCGGCGTTCCTGCAGGCGCAGCAGGGCGTCCCACATGTCCTGGGCTGCGCCGATGGTGGCGAGGTTGGCCTTGAACTGGTGCTTGGCGGTGATCTGCTCGACCGCCTCCTGCTCGTAGCTGGTGGTTGAGCCTTCGACGCCCATGGTCGCGGTGCGCTGGGCGGAGGCTTCGAAGCGGCGGCTGGCGGCGAGCATGCCGTAGCTGGCGGTGGCGATCGGGTCCATGGGCGGTTCTCCTACGCCCCTAGTCTGCGCGCCCTGCGGTTAAGCTCCTGCTTGCAAGAATGGTGAACGCCGGTCGTTTAACGCCAGCCGTAGTTGAAGCTGATGCTCATGCGCGGGGTCTTGGCGGCGTTGGCGGGCACTTCGTGGCGCAGCCAGCTCTCCCACATCAGGATCGTGCCGGCCTGCGGCTGCAGATAGACGAAGCTGCGCTCGGCTTCGGGCGCGTCGGCCAGGCGGGGCGGGGCGGCCATCATCAGGGGCAGGCGAGGGTCTTCCAGCTTGAGCGCGCTGGCGCCGGGCGGGGTCAGCACATAGACCGTGCCCGACAGCACGCTGTGGGGATGGATATGGCCGCTGTGGCCGGCGCCGGGCTTCAGCAGATTGACCCACAGGCTGTCGAGCTTCAGCCGCCGGGCGCCCAGGTCGAGGTTCAGCGCCTGGGCGTAGGTCTTGGCGTGGCGGTCGAGCCGGGTCTTCAGCAGCGAGAAGACGGTGGCGCGCTGCGGCAGGTCGTCCAGGGAGGCGTAGGAGGTGTAGCCCCCATAGCTGTTGGCCTTGCACCAGGCCTGACCGGCGCGGTCCTCGGCGGCCAGCATCTCCACGGCCTCGGCCAGTTCGGCGTTGAAGGCTTCGAATCCCGCATCCTGGGCGAGGCTGGACTCGTAGATCTGGGTGACGAACATGGGGCGCAGGCTCATGGTGGGGGCCATAGCCCAGGCTGGCGGGCAGGGGAAGTCGCGCCTGAAACGCGCCGCATTTCCGTGGCTTATGAGCTGAGGAGGATTCTCACCATGACACGACTGCCCGTTCTCGCCGCCCTGGCGGCCCTGACCTTCGCCGCGGCCGGCGCCGCCCACGCTCAGGAGCGCGGTCGTGACTACCTCACCCCGACCAAGACCGAGATCTGCCTGGATGTGAGCGGGGCGACCCTGCCCATCGTGTGCAAGGTCCCCGCCAGCCGCCTCGACAAGCGCGAAGACATCTGCAGCTGCCCGCAGGGCATGCGCACCACGGTCCCGGTCTGCGGCCCAGGACAGGCTGCGCCCGGCGAGACCGTGGCGCTGAACGCCGCACGGCGCGACGCCGCCCGCGACGGCAGCCTGATCGGCGATCTGTTCCAGGGCCAGCCCATCTGCGTCGCCCCTCGGGGCTGACGCAGGCCGCCCTGGCGGATCAGCCGCCCAGGGCGCCGTAGACCATCTTCTGGAAGACAGGCAGGGCCGCGCGCCCGCCCATGCGCTGGCCTGTGGCCAGCTGGGCGGCGGCCTCAGGGCCAAGGTCGATCGAGTTCTGGATCAGATAGATCAGCACCATGTCGGCGGCCGGATCGGCCTGCCACCAGGTGCCAAAGGCGCCGGGCCAGCCGAAGGCGCCGGCGTTTCCAGCCCCCATCCAGGCCTGTTTCACCGGGTCAGTGATCACCGAGACCCCCAGGCCAAAACCCTGGCCCAGCCAGAAGGGAATGCCCATGAAGGGGATCGCCTTCTGGGCCTCGGTCAGCCGGTCGGCGGTCATCATCTCGACGGTCTGCGTCTTCAGCAGGCGGACCCCGTCGACCTCGCCCTTGCCCAGCATCAGGCGCGCAAACTTCAGATAGTCGTCGGCGGTGGAAACGAGGCCCCCGCCGCCCGCGGCGAAGACCGGCGGGGCGGGGTAATAGGGGAAGGCGACCTCCTCCATGGCGTCGGTCTTCGGATTGATCCGGTAGAGCTTGGCCGCCCTGTCCAGTTTCTCCGGCGGCACATGGAAGGCGGTGTCGGTCATGCCCAGCGGGCCAAAGACGCGGTCCTGCAGTACCTGGTCCAGGGTCTTGCCCTCGATGCGGGCGACGATGAAGCCCAGCACATCGGTGGCGTGGCTGTAGTGGAAGCGCGCGCCCGGCTGATAGCTGAGGGGCAGTTCGCCCAGGCGCTTCATCCATTCGTCAGGCGTCAACGGCGTGCCGAGCGCCGGACCGAGGGCCTTTTCATGGGCCTGGGCGATGGGGCCTGCGGAGGTGAAGCCGTAGGCGAGGCCCGAGCGGTGGGTCATCAGGTCTGCGATGGTGATGTCGCGCTCGGCGGGGACGGTCTGGTCCAGGGGGCCGTCGGCGGCCTTGAGCACCTGCATGTCGGCGAACTCCGGTGCCCAGCGGGTGATGGGGTCGTCCAGCTTCAGCCGGCCTTCCTCCAGCAGCATCAGGGCGGCGACCGAGGTGATCGGCTTGGTCATCGAGGCGATGCGGAAGAGGGTGTCCCGGGTCATCGGCTTATCGCCAGCGATGTCGCGACGGCCGACCGTGTCCACCTGGACCACCTGGCCGCCCCGCCACACCAGGGTGACGAAGCCCGACAGGTCGCCGGCGTCCACCACGCCCTGAAGGGCCGGACCGATGGCCTGGAGGCCGCTTGCGGAAAATTCGCCATCCATCGGTGTCATCCCTCCGTAGAGTCGTTCATGTGATGCTGGCCGCCATAGCGCCGGGCCGGCGGGCCGCCGTCAAGCCGAACCCAGGAGACCTGTGACCATGACCTTGCCGCCCCTGCGTCAGGCGCTCGCCTTTGCTGTCCTCGCCCTGACGCTCGGCGCCTGTTCGCCGCTGACCGCCTTCGCCAACCTCACCCCCACCGACCGCGCTCAGCAGGCCGGCCAGGGCCTGGCCTATGGGGTCGAGCCCCGCCAGCGCCTGGACCTCTACGCCCCGCCGAACGGGGCCGAGGGCGCGCCCGTGGCGGTCTTCTTCTATGGGGGCACCTGGGAGGATGGCCGTCGGCAGGACTATGGCTGGGTCGGCCGGGCGCTCGCGGCGGAGGGCTTCCTGGCGCTCGCCCCGGACTACCGTCTCTATCCTGAGGTCACCTATCCGACCTTCCTCGAGGACGGCGCGGCGGCCATCGCCTGGGCGGTGGAGAACGCCGCCCGCTATGGCGGCGATCCCCGCCGGATCGTCCTGATCGGTCACTCGGCCGGCGCCTATAATGCGGTGATGCTGGGCCTTGACCGCAGCTACCTGGAAGCCGCCGGCGTCGATCCATCCCGCATCCGGGCGGTGGCGGGCCTGGCCGGACCCTATGACTTCCTGCCGCTGGAGGGGGCGACAGTCCGCGGCGTGTTCGGCGTCGCAGAGGACCTGCCCGCCACCCAGCCGATCAACCAGGTGGATGGCGACGCCCCACCGGCCTTCCTGGCCACCGGCGACAGCGACACCGTCGTCCTGCCGCGCAACACCGAGGCCCTGGCCGCAGCCCTACGCGCCCAGGGCGTCGCGGTGGAGACGCGGATCTACCCTGATCTTGGCCACGCCGGCGTGCTGCTGGCCCTGTCGCGCCCCTTGCGGGGCCGGGCCCCGGTGCTGGAGGACATGACCGCCTTCCTTCGGCGACATACGGCGGTCGGAGCAGGGTCGGCCGACGCGGTTGCAGCGCGCCAGAACCCCTGATCCCTTACGGCGTAAAGGTTTGGGTGTGGCTTCCCCAGGGTCAGCCTATTGCAACGCGGCAATTGAACCGCAGGGTTGAAGTGCGTATATGCCTCTTCCCCATCAGCCTTCGGGCTGGCGGACCTGTCAGTTCTCGTGAACGCAAGGACGCGCTCCGCCCATGCTGGTCACCCTCATGAAGGCCAAGCTTCACCGCGCGACGGTGACCCAGGCCGACCTGGACTACGAAGGCTCCATCGCCATCGATCGCGACCTGCTGGACGCCTCTGGCATCCTGCCGCACGAGCAGGTGGATGTGCTGAACATCACCACCGGCGCCCGGTTCACCACCTACGCCATCGAGGCCCCCCGGGGCTCGCGGGTGATCGGCGTCAATGGCGCAGCCGCCCGCCTGGTCCAGAAGGGCGACAAGGTCATTGTGGTCACCTATGGCATGCTGCCGGTCGAGGAGGCCCGCAACTACGCCCCGACCGTGGTGCTGCTGGGTGACGGCAACGAGATGAAGCAG
>JAHUZY010000269.1 GCA_019264505.1 Phenylobacterium sp.
ATCTGGAGGAGGGGGCCGATCAGGTGGCGCAGGCCCTGCTGGCGGCGCTGGCTGAGGCGGCGGGCCAGCCCCTGCCCGAGACCCTGTCCCTCCAGGCCCACCGCTGGCGCTACGCCCGCACGACGGCGAAGGGCGGCGCGCCCCTGTGGTCGGGGCAGATGCGGATCAGCGCCTGCGGCGACTGGCTGGCCGGCGCCCGGGTGGAAGCCGCCTGGCGCTCCGGCCACGACCTGGCCGCAGCCGTCCTGGCCGCATCCTGAAGCGACGCGGCCAGGGGCGTCTAAAGGCTTACGGGCGGTAGAGCGCGCAGAGCTTGTTGCCGTCGGGATCGCGCACATACGACAGGTGCAGGGAGCCCATGCCGCCCACGCGCAGGCCCGGCGGGTCCTCGATGGAGACGCCGCCGTGGGCCACGGCCACGTCGTGGAAGGTCTTCACCTGTTCAGGGCTGTCGCACTTGAAGCCGATGGTGCCGCCATTGCCGAAGGTGGCCGGCTCGCCATTGATCGGCTCGCTGACGCAGAAGACCGAGCCGTTGTGGATGTAGAACAGCCGCTTGTGCCCGGTGGGCGCCGCATTGGCCATCGGCTGCCCGGCCCCCAGCGTCGCCAGCACGGCGTCGTAAAAGGCCTTGGACCGCTCGATATCGTTGGTCCCGACCATGATGTGATTGAACATGTGTTTCCCCGTTCTTTCGCCCGCAGATGATGCCGCGGTTCGGCGCGGACGTTAGGGGCAGGGCGGGGGAGGCGTCTAGCGGGGCGTGGGGGGCGGTGCCGCATTGGGCTCGTAGCCGACCTTCATAAAGTCTGCTTCCTGGCGAGCGCTGGAACCTAAATCCAGTGCGTCTGCAGTGGGCACTTAGCCATCATTCCCAGGTCCGCTTCCCTTCGGGCGCGCTACGCGCGGGGTGTGACTGCCCCGGTTTGCGCAACTGCGCAGGTGGTGCCCTGCGCCGTCTTCGGCACCGGTTGCCGCGCCTCCGCCCAGGATGAGAGGAGCTTTCCGAACCGCAGTTCTTCCCGCAGACGGGACCTAGCGACCCGGCCGCTGCGTGCTGCGGTCTGCGTTTCGATGATCGCTGCCCCTGAGGCCCGACCCTCATAAGGAGGCTTCAACGGCGAACGTCCTTACGAGCGAAGAGCGCCTTGGGTCATCGCACCATGGGTATCGGGGAAGGTGGGCCCAGGGCTAGCGCTCGCGCCAAGCGCTGCCGTCAGGGTCCCAGACGCCGCGCGCGCCCTCTGGGACGCTGAGGCCGCTAATGACCGGGCCGAAGAACGCTCGCAGTTCGCCCTGCAGTTCGGGAAAGGCTGGCGGCTCTAGCGCCGGCGGCGTCCGCCGCAGGAAGCCCGACCAAAGGCCGCGTTTCTCGGCGATGGCGGCGAACGCGTCAGTCAGGCCGAGCGGCATCTCCGTCGGAACCGCCGTCTCGCGTCGGCGCAGCGTTCCGCCGACCGCCTCGATTACATTGGCCAGATCGAACGGGAAGGTGCGGGTGGTGACCCAGATGTCGTGGAAATCCTTGATCCGGCCATTGGCCTCGCCGAAGCGGATCATCGCCTCGAACTTCTCGGCCACGACCGTTTCGGGCGGGTACATCAGGATGTTGGCCTGGGGCAGGTCGGGCAGCAGGCCGGGGAAGTTTTCGCGCTTGGGGTCCGGATGGACGTGGTCGCCAAAGCCGATGTCGATCTGCACCGGGATCTTCGCCCCGGCCAGGTCGCCGCGCAGGGTCAGGCGAGCCCCTTGATACTTGTCGGCCTCGCGCACCGGCTCGACCCTCAGGGTGGCCGGATCGAAGAGGATGCCGTCCTCGGGAACATCGACCCGGCAGATCGCGCCAAAAAGCTCCATTAGAGCCTCGGGTTGGGGGTTACCCTCGCCGAGCAGGTCAAGGTCGCCGGTCGGGCGGAAGACGTGCTCGGGCCAAGTGACGAACAGCATCGCCCCCTTCAGCACATAGCGCTCAGCCGCTTCCGTCAGGCTAAGGCGGAATAGGAACCGCTCGATGGCGTAGCGGGTCAGCACCCGCTGGAATTCATCCCCGCGATCCTTGGCATAGTTGAGGAGCTTGGAGCGGATCGAGATCGCGGGGTTCTTGAGGACCTTTTCGCTCATTGCATGGCCTTGATGTAGGGGGCCATCCGATCGGCGACCCGGTCGATGGCAGCGTATTTCATCAGCTCGCTAGCGGTGGCCTTGCGCTGGCGCAGGACATCCTGCAGCGCTTCGATCGCCACATCCTCGCCAACGTGGCGCCGGTGCTTGAAGCAGTCGGCCACGGTCTTGGCCGCGCCGTAGATCGGCACGGAAACGCCCTCGATCTCGGCGTGCTCGATCCCGGCGGTCAGCACCTCGCCGGTCGCGCGGACGATCTCGAGCCTCAGGCCTTGAGCGGCCGGTGTGCGGGCCTTGTGCGGGATGGTCATCCAGACCGCATGCGGCAGCTGGGTGGTCAGGCCGTGGTGGCGTAGGGCGCTCACCAGGCTGATGACTCCGGCTGGCACTAAGCGAGCGGCTTCGGCCAGATCATGGGCGACATCTTCGCCAGCCCGTTCCGGATCCTGATAGAGCCCGCGCCCCAGGCGCGTCAGCTCGCCAGCCTCGGTCATCCGCTTCAGAAAGACCAGAGGAATACCTGCCGCCTTGAAGTCGCGCGCGCGCGCGATCCCCAGAGCCTTCGTGAGGCTCAGGGCGCGGTCGCGATAATTCATATGACGATCGGCCATGATGTTACCTATTGTCGGCAAATTTCCTTAAATGTCGACGAAAGAGAACGGTTAGGAAATCTCAACCGATGTCATATATTTCCTATGACATGGCCCCGTCTAGTCCCCCGACCGACCTGCCCCCCAAGCACGTCCGTGCCGCGCGCGCGCTCCTGGCTTGGTCACAACAAGACCTTGCCAAGGCCGCGAAGGTAGCGACCTCGACCGTCGCCGATTTCGAGCGGGGGTCGCGAACGCCCGTGGCCAACAACGCCCAGGCCATCCGCAACGCCCTGGAAGCGGAAGGCATTCGCTTCCTGCCCACGGGGGCGGTCATCGGCCCGGCCGTGCCCATAATGGCTCCGTCAGGTCGACCGGGCATGCCGGTGCGCTGGGTAGATGTCGACGACCTGGCCGCCTGGGCCGGGCGCACCGACGGGCCGGTGAGCCTGCCGACCCTTCTCGCCTTCCTCATACGCGCCACCCACGGCCACGCCGCCCCTCTGCGGTTCCCTTCCGATGGCGGCGTGCGTCATCCGGGTTGGGACGGCCTGACGACCTCAGAAAAGGCGAGCGACTATGTGCCGGCGGGAGAGGCAGGCTGGGAGCTCAGCGCCCAGCGCATTGGCGTCGCCCAGAAGATCGCCAAGGACTACAAGAAGCGCACAGACAACCCTGCGCCTCTCGATCCGGCGACCTCGACATGCATCTTCGTCACCCTCCACCACTGGCCGCAGAAGGATGAGTGGGCGAAGGCCCAGATCACCGCCGGACCCTGGAAGGACGTTCGCGTTTATGACGCCGACGACCTCGTCCACTGGATAGAGCAGACCCCCGCCGTCGGCCTTTGGCTCGCCACCCGTCTCGACAAGCGTCCCAAGGGCACGCGAGAGCTCGACGAAGTCTGGGAAGAATGGTCGCTCGCCACCCAGTGGCCGCTGACCGCCGACCTTGTGCTCAGTGACCGCGACCAAGACGCCGCTGAAGTCATGCGGTGGCTGCGCGGCGAGCCTTCGGTCCTGTCGCTGCAGGCTACGACATCGGAGGAGGTGGTCGCCTTCTTCCACGCTGCGATCGGCGAACTGCCAGATGATCTGGCCCAGGCCTACCGGGCGCGCTGTCTGGTGGCGACGAGCGCGGCGGCAGCAAGGGCGCTTGCCGACGCTCCGGCGCCGCTGATCCTGGTTCTGACCGAACCCGACCCGGGCCTAGCCCGGAAGCTTGCCGCCCGAGGGCATTTCGTCCTGCAGGCCTATGATGAGGCGCCCACCCCGCGCGGTGAGGTGCGGGTACTGGAGCGTCCTTCGCGCGAAGGCATCGCCAATGCGCTCGAAGATGCTGGTATCGCCGAGCCCCGGGCCAAAGCGCTCGCGCGCGACAGCGCTCGCAATCTCGCCGTCCTACGCCGACTGCTCCCCGGGGCGCCGGGCCGACTGCCGAAGTGGGCGCAGGAGGTGCCGCCGCACGCCCTGCTGGCCGCGCTGATGGCTGGCGGTTGGGA
The DNA here is from genome assembly GCA_019264505.1 of Phenylobacterium sp. Classification (GTDB taxonomy): domain Bacteria; phylum Pseudomonadota; class Alphaproteobacteria; order Caulobacterales; family Caulobacteraceae; genus Phenylobacterium. The sequence goes on from JAHUZY010000269.1 coordinate 4,213, forward strand.
CGACCAGGCCGAGGCCGACAAGG
>JAHUZY010000106.1 GCA_019264505.1 Phenylobacterium sp.
GTGGGCGCGTAGCAGCTCAGTGGCCGACATCACGGGGCCAAGCCCCATGATCTTCGGGTCCAGCGCGGCCCAGCGGCTATCGACGATCTCGGCCAGGGGCTCCAGGCCGTGTTCTTTGACCGCGGCTTCCGAGGCCAGGACCACCCAGGCAGCGCCGTCGGTGATCTGTGAGCTGTTGCCTGCCGTAACCTTGCCGAACGGCGGCTCGAAGGCGGGCTTGAGCTTGGCGAGCTTGTCGGGGCTGGAATCCGGCCGCACCCCGTCGTCGCGGTCATAGAGTTCACCGTCGCGGGCGAAGGCGGGTTCCAGTTCGCCCTTGAACCAGCCCTCGGTGTGGGCGCGGGCGGAGCGGAGCTGGCTTTCGGAAGCGTAGACGTCGGCGTCGTGGCGGGAGATGTCGAACATCTGCGCCAGGATTTCCGCCGTCTGGCCCATGTTCAGGTCGGTGATCGGATCGGTCAGGCCGCGCTCCAGCCCGATGACCGGGCTCAGGAAATCGGGGCGGAAGCCCATGGCCGCCTTGGCCCTCGCCATGGGGCTGCGGGCGCCGTTCAGTTCGGCGAACCATTCGGTGGCGTCGTGGCTCAGCACCAGGGGCGCGTGGCTCAGGGACTCCGCGCCGCCGGCCAGGATCAGGTCGGCGGTTCCCTGCTGGATGTAGCGGAAGGCGGTGTCGATCGACTGCATGCCCGAGCCGCAGTTGATCTGCACGGTGAAGGCGACCATGGCCTCGCCCATGCCCAGGCGCAGGGCCGCCACCCGGGCGGGGTTCATCTCATCAGCCACGACGTTCACGCAGCCCAGGATCACCTGATCGAAGGCGGTCGGCGCGAAAGGCTGGCGCAGCAGCAGCGGTCGCCCGCACTGGACGGCCAGATCGACCGGGGTGAAGGGGCCGGGTCGCCCGCGGGCCTTGATGAAGGGCGTGCGGGCGCCGTCGACGATGTAGACCGGCCGGCTCATTCAGCGGCCTCGACACGCATCTGCTCGGCCGGCACAGCCTTGCCCGTAATCTCTTCGGGCGAGAAGTCGTCCACGGCGACCACCTTGGCGACGGCGATGGCCACCTCGGCCAGCCTGTCGTGATCCTCGCGGCTGATCAGGCCCTGGTCGAGGGCGGCGTCCGGATCCCGGACCCGCAGCTTCTTCAGTCGGTCGCGGATCGGCTCGGTGGAGACTACCAGATCCAGGGCGCGCTCCAGTTCGGCCACGGCGTCATCGCCGACGCCCAGATAGACCCCGTCGGTGAGGCGGTCGCGCGTGGCCGACGGCTCCAGGATCAGTCGGGCGCAGGCGCGGGTGACCCGGTCGCTCGGTCCCCGGCGGATCACGCCGAAGGGCAGGACGAACAGGCCCAGCAGCCAAGCGACGGGCTGGTTGGGGAAGTTGTCGAGGATCTCCTTCATGCGCCGCTCGATGGTCAGGAAACCGTCCTGCATGATCCACTCGACCAGCGGCAGGTCCGCCTCCTGGCGGCCGTCCTCCTCCCAGCGCTTCAGGGTGGCGCTGAGCAGGTAAAGCTCGGCCAGGATGTCGCCGAACCGGGCCGACAGCATCTCCTTGCGCTTCAGCGAGCCGCCCATGGTCAGCAGGGCGGCGTCGGAGGCCAGCGCGAAGCTGGCCGCATAGCGGCTGAGCTTGCGGTAGTAGCGCTTGGTCGGTCCGGTTTCCGGCGCAGGCCCCAGCAGGCCGTCGCTCCAGGAGCGGATGAAGGCGTTCTTCGCCGTCCTCAGAATGTGCCCCGCGTGAGCCCAGACGGTGACATCGAAGGCGGCCAGGCCGCGCTGCATGTCTTCGTCAGCCAGGGCCTCCATCTCCTTGAGGATGAAGGGGTGGGCGCGGATCGCGCCCTGGCCGAAGACGATCAGGCTGCGGGTGAGGATGTTGGCGCCTTCTACCGTGATGCCGACCGGCACCGAGCGATAGAAGGTCCCCAGATAGTTCTTCGGCCCGTCGATCACCGCCTTGCCGGCATGAACATCCATGGCGTCGTTGGCGCTGACGCGCATGCGTTCGGTGGCGCTGTTCTTCATGATCGCCGAGACCACCGACGGATGGTGGCCGAGCGCCAGGCCCGCGCAGGTGAAGCGCCGCGCGGCGTCCAGCAGATAGGCGTTGGCGGCGATGCGCCCCAGGCGCTCCTGCACGCCCTCGAACTCGCCGATGGGGATGCGGAACTGGGTGCGGACCCGGGAATAGGCGCCGGTGGTGCGCGCGGCCATGGCCGCACCGGCGGCCGAGAGGGAGGGCAGGGAGATGCCGCGCCCGGCGGCGAGCGCCGCGTTGAGCATCATCCAGCCCTTGCCGATCTGCTCCTGGCCGCCAAGGATCGCGTCCATCGGCAGGAAGACGTCGTGGCCGGCGTTGGGGCCGTTCTGGAAGGCCTGCATGGCCGGAATGTGCCGGCGGCCGATCTCGATGCCCGCAGTGTCGGTGGGCGCCAGGATCACGGTGATGCCGAGGTCCTCTTCGCCCCCCAGCAGGCCGTCGGGATCCTTGACCTTCACGGCCAGCCCCAGGACCGTCGCGATGGGGCCGAGGGTGATGTAGCGCTTGGCCCAGTTGAGCTTCAGGCCCAGCACCTTCTGACCCTTGTACTCACCCTCGCAGACCACGCCGGTGTCGGTCATGGCCGTGGCGTCGGAGCCGGCCTCCGCGCTGGTCAGGCCGAAGGCGGGGATGTCGCGGCCATCGGCCAGACGCGGCAGCCAGTAGGACTTCTGGTCGTCCGTGCCGAACTTCATCAGCAGTTCGCCCGGGCCCAGCGAGTTGGGCACCATCACCGTCACGGCGGCGGCCACCGAGCGGGTGGAGATCTTCCGCACCACCTCGGAATGGGCGTAGGGACTGAATCCCAGGCCGCCATATTCCTTCGGAATGATCATCCCGAAGAAGCGCTCGCGCTTGATGAAGTCCCAGACCTCCGGCGGAAGGTCGCGGTCCTCCCAGTTGATCTTCCAGTCGTCGAGCATGGCGCAAAGCTCATCGACAGGACCGTCGATGAAGGCGCGTTCGGCCTCGGTCAGCTTGGCCGGCGGAATGTCCAGCATGGCCTGCCAGTCCGGATCGCCGGAGAACAGCGCGGCGTCCCACCAGACGTCGCCGGCGGCGATGGCCTCGGCCTCGGTGTCAGACATCTCGGGCAGGACACCCTTGGCCATTTGATAGATTGGCCGCGTGACAAAGTCGCGGCGCAGGGCGGACCTGTCCATGCAACACCTCTTTTGGAAACGGGTTCAGCAAAGCCAACGCATCAGGGCCGGTTCGGTTCGTGACCAACGGCCGCGGTGGCGGCGGCATTAATTGTGCGGCTGGATCGAACGGGGATGGCGCCCAGGTGTTCTGTGGTGAACGCACAAGCCATTGGAGAGCCCATGCCCCCCGCACCCGAGCAGCCCGACTTCGAACCGCAGGATCAGGCCGAGATCTTTGACGAGGACAACACGGTCGGCGCTGGCGACGACGTTCCGCCGGCCGAAATGCGCACCTTCGAGGAGATGGTGCAGGTTCGCGACGAGACCTCAGCGGTGGGCGACGCCGACGATGACGAAGCGCAGTTCGCCGAGGATCTCGACGATGGTGAGATCGTCGCGCTCGGCCGAGATGAGCAGGATGGTCTGGCCCGTGATGGCGACCGCCCGGTGTTCGACGCGGCTCAGGACGGCGGCGGCCCGGGCATCGGCGAGGATGAGGCCCCGCTGCTGGATGCGGGCGATATGTCCGCGGCCCCGGACACGGCCGCCGCCGATGCGGCTGAACTTGAATCCGAGCGGCTGAACGACGCCGACCTGAAGGACCTCGGCTATCAGGGCGGCCCGTCTAAGGGATGACCCGGGGTGGGCGGCGGCCCATGACCATGACAGGCTGGACACTCGCCCCTAACGGAGTTCGACCTTGACCCTGCCTAACTCGACCGACAGCGCGCCCGGCTCGCAGCTGGAGCGCCTGCTGGCCTTGGCTGACCGGCCTGAACCGGTGCGCACCGTGGTCGTCCATCCGGTGGACGACCTCTCCATTAGCGGCGCCGTGGAGGCCGC
>JAHUZY010000352.1 GCA_019264505.1 Phenylobacterium sp.
CGCGCCGCGCCGGCTGCCGGTTGTCGCCATTGGTGAGCCTCACGATGGGGCTCAGGATTTCGACCTGATCCTCGCCCCGCCGCTCCACCCGGCCCAGGCGGTGCTGCGTCTGGAGAATCTGGTTCGGATGGCGGTCGCGGAGGAGGAGTACGAACTCCGTCAGCAGACCTTCGCCGAGAAGAACCGGACCCTCGATCCGGCCGACCCCGATCCCGCGCCATTCCGGATCCTGGCCATCGGCGAGCCCGCGCCCCAGTTCCTGGCCCTGTCCAACGCCCTGTCGCGCAGCGGCGCAGAGGTGGTGGGCGCCTTCACCGCCTATACGGCGTTTGACTATCTGCATGAGCGGCCGTTCGACACGGTCGTCCTGTGGGCGGGCGACAATCCCAATGAGGCGCTCTCAATCGCCGCGGGTATGCGGCGGAACACCCGCCTCTATCACGTGCCGGCCCTGCTCTACATGCGTGAGGAATCCTATCTCACCATGTCCGAGGCTTATCACCGAGGCGTCTCGGACGTGGCCTCCCCGGGCTCGGCCGAGGCCGAAACCGCTGGCCGGGTGATCGAACTGGCCCGCGCCTATCGCAAGCAGACCGCCACCCGAAAGGCGCTGGAGCGCGCCCGCGCCTCGGGCCTGATGGATCCGGCCACCGGCCTGTTCACCCGGGAGCTGTTCGCCACCCATCTCAGCCGCCTCGCCCAGGCCGCCCGGATTCGCAATCGTCCCTTGAGCGTGTGCGTCCTCAAGGTCTCCGAGCGACAGGAGGTCGTCGAGGCCCGCGCCCAGGGTTGGCTCGACCGGGCGATCCCACAGATCGGCGCCATGATTGGCCGGCTGGTGCGGGTTGAGGACACCGCCGCGCGCCTGAGCCACGAGGTCTTCGCCCTCGCCCTTCCGGCGACGCCGGCAGCCGCGGCCAGGGCGGCAGGCGAGCGGATCGCCGCAGTGATTGGCTGCACGGCCTTCGAGGCGGGCGATAACCGCCCGCCCTTCGTGGTCGAGTTCGATATTGGCGTGGCCGAAGTCACCCCCGCCCACGGCGCCGGCCGGGCCCTTGAGGAAGCCGCCCGCCGCGCCATGGCCACCTAATCAGGCCTCTAGGCGGCGAGCGCCAACCGCGAGAGCTCGGTGAGAATTCGCTCGGCGGCGTTCAGCCGTTGCTCGGGGCTCTCCCACTCGCCTTTCACCACGGCCTTGTTATCCGGCCGCAGACGCCAGCCCATCTGATTGCGATGGACGAACTCGATGAGGCCGCCCGGATTGGGGAAGGCGTCGTTGCGGAAGGTGACGACCGCCCCCTTGGGACCCACATCGATCTTCGCCACATTGGCCTGACGGCACATGCCCTTGATGGCCACCACCTTGAGCAACTGGTCGGTCTCCGGCGGCAGGGGGCCGAACCGGTCGATGAGCTCGGCGGCCAGCGCCTCGCGGTCGGCGGCCTGCTCGGCCTCTGACAGGCGGCGATAGAGCGAGAGCCGGACATTGAGGTCAGGGACATAGGCCTCGGGGATCAGCACCGCGGCGCCGGTGTTGATCTGCGGCGACCAGCCGCGATCCTGCACGCCTTCGGCGCCCACCAGCTCCTTCAGCTCGTTGACCGCGTCCTCCAGCATCTGCTGGTAAAGCTCGACGCCGATCTCGCGAATATGGCCCGACTGCTCCTCGCCCAGCAGATTGCCGCCGCCCCGGATGTCCAGGTCATGGCTGGCCAGCTGGAAGCCGGCGCCCAGGCTGTCGAGGGACTGCAGCACACGCAGACGCTTTTCCGCCGACAGGGTGATGGCCTTGTCTTCAGGCGTGGTCATGTAGGCATAGGCGCGCGCCTTGGCCCGGCCGACCCGGCCGCGGATCTGATAGAGCTGTGAGAGGCCGAACATGTCGGCCCGGTGGATGATCAGGGTGTTGGCGGTGGGCACGTCCAGGCCCGACTCCACGATGGTGGTGGAGAGTAGCACGTCATACTGCCCATCGTAGAAGGCCGACATGACCTCCTCCAGCTGCGTGGGCGGCATCTGGCCGTGGCCGACGACGAAGCGGACCTCGGGCACCTGCTCGCGCAGGAACCGCTCCAGATTCGGCAGGTCGGAGATCCGCGGCGTGACGAAATAGGCCTGACCGCCGCGGTACTTCTCCCGCAGCAGGGCCTCGCGCACTGTCACCGGGTCCCACGGGGTCACATAGGTCCGGACCGCCAGGCGATCGACCGGCGGGGTGGCGATGATCGACATCTCGCGGATGCCCGACAGGGACATCTGCAGGGTGCGCGGGATGGGCGTGGCCGTCAGGGTCAGCATGTGCACGTCGGCGCGAAGCTCCTTGAGCTTCTCCTTGAGCTTGACCCCGAAGTGCTGCTCCTCGTCGACGATCACCAGGCCGAGATCCTTGAAGCCGACCTGTTTGGACAGCACCGCATGGGTGCCGACCACGATCTCAATCTCACCTGCCTTGAGGCCTTCGCGGGTCTCAGCGGCTTCCTTGGCGGGCACCAGCCGTGACAGGCGCCGCACCTTGACCGGCCAGCCCTGGAAGCGGGCCTCGAAGGTCTTGAAGTGCTGCCGCGCCAGCAGAGTCGTCGGGCAGACCACGGCCACCTGCTGGCCGCTCATGGCCGCCACAAAGGCGGCGCGCAGGGCGACCTCGGTCTTGCCGAAGCCGACGTCGCCGCAGATCAGCCTGTCCATGGGCCGGCCGGAGCCCAGATCGGTGAGCACGTCGCCGATGGCGTTGAGCTGGTCCTCGGTCTCCTCATAGGGGAACCGGGCGCAGAATTCGTCGAACACCCCGTGTGGCGGATCGATGCCCGGGGTCGACTTCATGGCCCGCTCGGCGGCGATACGGATCAGGCCGCCGGCCATTTCGCGGAGCCGCTCCTTGGCCTTCGCCTTGCGCGCCTGCCAGGCCGCGCCGCCCAGGCGGTCGAGAGTCACCCCTTCGGTCTCGGCCCCATAGCGGGTGAGCAGGTCGATATTCTCCACCGGCAGGTAGAGCTTGGCCTCGCCGCCGTACTGAAGCTCCAGGCAGTCGTGCGGCGCGCCCTGGAC
>JAHUZY010000028.1 GCA_019264505.1 Phenylobacterium sp.
GGGATGGGCGCTTTGGCGGAGCGGTCCGACGGGCCATAAAAAAAGCCGCCGGATCGGCGGCGGCGGTGGGGTTCGTCTTACGTCTGGGTCACGTCAGCAGAACTCCGTCCGTCGCCAGGGGCGTCGGATAGCCAAAATACCAAAAGAGATAGGTGGCGGCGTTCGGAGACATGATGGGGGATATTTATCCCACAGCGGCGGGCCTGTCACCCCTTTCGCGCAAGGATCGTCCCTTTGCGCCCTCGCGGGGCGACTCTCGTTGCCTAACGGCCGTCGCAAAACTAGCTTAGCCCGCAAGAACGCCGATAACCTAGGGAGCGAATTGATGCTGGGCTTGATGCAGGACTGGCCGCTGACGGTCGACAAGATCCTGGACCATGCGAAGGAATGGCATGGGGACCGGGAGATCGTCAGCCGCAGCGTCGAAGGCCCCATCGTCCGCACCACCTATGCCGAGGTGCATGGCCGGGCCAAGCGCCTGTCCAATGCCCTTCTGAACCTGGGCATGAAGCCCGGCGACCGGATTGCGACGCTGGCCTGGAACACCGCCCGGCACCTGGAAGCCTGGTACGGCATCATGGGTGTCGGCATGGTCTGCCACACCCTCAATCCGCGCCTGTTCCCCGAGCAGCTCGCCTACATCATCAACCACGCCGAAGACCGGGTCATCTTCACCGACCTGACCTTCCTGCCGATTCTGGCGGCCCTGAAGGACAAGCTGCCGACGGTCGAGAAGATCATCGTCATGACCGACGAGGCGCACATGGCCGACTGCCCCATCGAGGGCGCCCTGTGCTTCGAGACCCTGGTGGCGGAAGCTTCGCCCGACTGCGCCTGGGGCGGCTTCGACGAGAACACCGCGGCGGGCCTCTGCTACACCTCCGGCACCACCGGCAATCCCAAGGGCGTGCTCTATTCGCACCGGTCCAACTTCCTGCACACCCTGACCACCATGGGCGCAGATGTGCTGGGTGTCGGGGCGGCGGACTCCATCCTGCCGGTGGTGCCCATGTTCCACGCCAACGCCTGGGGGATCGCCTTCTCGGCGCCGGCCGTGGGCGCCAAGCTGGTCATGCCCGGCCCGAAGCTCGACGGCGCCTCGGTGCACGAGCTGCTGGAGAGCGAGCAGGTCAACTTCTCGGCCGCCGTGCCCACCGTCTGGCAGATGCTGCTGCAGCACCTGCGCGACACGGGCGGCAAGCTGTCCAGCCTCAAGCGGGTGGTGATCGGCGGCTCGGCCGTGCCTGAGGCCATCGTGCGCGGCTTCCGCGACGAGTACGGCGTCGACGTGACCCACGCCTGGGGGATGACCGAAACCTCGCCGCTCGGCACCCAGGCCACGCCCAACCACAAGATCGCCGCCATGAGCGAGGAGGAGCAGCTCCGCTTCAAGCTCAAGCAGGGCCGTCCGCCGCTCGGCATTGAAATGAAGCTGGTGGATGACGAGGAAAAGCGCCTGCCCCATGACGGGACCACCTTCGGGCGGTTGAAGGTCAAGGGCCCCTTCGTGGTGGGCGAGTACTTCAAGGCTGATGGGGGCAAGATCCTCGACGGCGAGGGCTTCTTCGACACCGGCGACGTGGCCACCATCGACGACCACGGCTACATGCAGATCACCGACCGCGCCAAGGACGTCATCAAGTCCGGCGGCGAGTGGATCAGCTCCATCGAGATCGAAAACCTGGCCGCCGGCCATCCCAAGGCCGTGCTCGCTGCGGTCATCGGCGTGGCCCATCCCAAGTGGGACGAGCGGCCCCTTCTGCTGGTCAAGCTGAAGGAGGGGCAGAGCTCCACCAAGCAGGAATTCCTGGAGTTCCTGGAGGGCAAGATCGCCAAGTGGTGGATGCCCGACGACGTGGTCTTTGTGGACGACATCCCCCTGGGGGCCACCGGCAAGATCGACAAGAAGCTGATCCGCGATCAGATGGCCGACTACCGCCTGCCCACGGCCGAGCCGGCCCCGGCCGCGCCGTTGCTGGCGTCCTCGCCCAAGCTCTACGCACCGGAACCCGAAGCGACTGAGACCGCGTCCGAAACCCACGCCTCGGTCTGGACGCCGGCCCCGGGACCTGGAGAGTCCTTGCCGACGCCTGACGGACTGACCGTGCTCGGGACAGAGGCGCCGCCCACCGAACCGGCGGCGAGCTCGACCGGGGAGGCCGTGGCGGAGGCCCTCGGCCCTTTTCCCGATGAGGCCGTAGAGGCCAAGGCGACCCCCGAGACCTCGGCGGCCCCCTGGCCGGCCTTCGTCCCTGAGGCCGAACCTGCCCCTGCGCCGGCGCAGCCGAGCTCGGCGGACTCGCCGATCTTCATGCCAGCCGCGCCGTCGCGGCGGCGCAAGTCCTCGCCTGTGCCGGGCCTGTTCATGGGGATCGCCATCCTGATCGCCCTGGCGCCTGCCGCCATGTGGACGGCCGGGACCTATGGGTGGAGCTATGGCTGGGTCAGCGGCGATGTCGCGCGCGCGCTCCTGGCCTGGTTCCCGCAGGTGGCCATGGCAAGCGCCTTCACCGGCGTTATGGCCATCGTGGTGGCGGCGGTCTCAGACTTCCGCCGCTTCTGGGCGCCGGCCTTCATCGCCATCCTGATCAGCGTCGTCACCCTGGCGGTGCTGGCCGCCAGCGGCGGGTTGGGCGTCTAGAGCTAGTCCGCCAGGCGATAGCGACTGTCGATCGACGCCGGTCCGTCGGTGGCCACCTTGCCCCGGCGGACCAGGTCGATCATGTGCCCCAGGACCGATCTCGCCGCGGCGGGGTGCAGCCGGGGATCCACGTCCGCATAGAGCTTCGGCACCATCTCGACGATCCGCTCATAGCCCTCGCCGACAGCGGCCAGCACCTGGGCCTCCCGGGCGCGGCGGTGGGCGGCATAGGCCTCGATGAAGGGCGTGACCTCCCGGATGGGCGGGCCGTGGGTCGGCCACAGCACGTCGAAGTCCCGGGCCTTCACCCGCTCCAGGCTGTCCATATAGTCGGTCATGTCCCCATCCGGCGGGGTGATCACCGTGGTGGACCAGCCCATGATGTGGTCGCCGGAGAACAGGGCGTTCTCCTCCTTCAGGGCGAAGCAGATGTGGTTTGAGGTGTGGCCTGGCGTGGCCACCGCCTCCAGGGTCCAGCCGGGCCCTTCCAGAACCTGGCCGCCGCCGCACAGGCTGACATCCGGGGCAAAGTCGAAATCGGCGCCGGCTTCGGTGCGGATGGTGGATTCCTCGGCCGCAGCCCCCACCGCGCAGCCATAGATGGCCGCCCCGGTCCTGGCCTTCAGGGGGCGGGCCAGGGGGGAGTGGTCGCTGTGGTGATGGGTGACCAGGATGTGGGTGACCCGCTCGCCGGGCTCCAGGGCCGCCAGGATCGCCTCCAGATGTTCGGGCAGGTCAGGTCCTGGATCGATCACCGCCACCTCGCCGCGGCCGCCGCTGTAGGTGCCCGTTCCCATGAAGGTGAAAGGCCCGGGATTGCGGGCCACCACCCGGCGGATCAGGGGGGAAACCTGATCGCAGACCCCGTACTCGAACTGGATCTCGCGGACATAGGGAATCATCAGCAGGGGCTCCCGAGGGCGGCGATCCTGGCGGCGCCGAAGTTGCGGAACAGAGGCGGTGATAGGGCAGGGAAGTCAGACATGATCGCAGATGCCGCCATTTTTGTCTCAAAACGGCTCCAGCGGGCGGCCTTCGCCGTGCTGTGTCTCATGGCGGCCCAGCTGACCCTGGCCCTGGCCAGCTGCGAGGCCGAGCCCGCCGCCATGGCCGCGCGGGTGAGCCTGGCGGAACTGCGCTAGAGCCGTCCCAGGGTCAACCAACCACGCCGGACAGATCATAGCCCGCCTCGGCGCCCAGGCTGATGAGCGTCTGCCGGTCCACGTTTCCGGCCTGCGCCTGACCGATGGCCCAGGTGACGATGGAGCGCGTGCCCGACCGGCAATAGGCCAGCACCGGCCCATCAGCGGCCTCCACGGCCTGCCGCTGCGCCAGGACCTGGGCGGCGTCGGGGCCGCCGCGCACCGGGATCGCCACATAGTCCAGGCCCGCCGCCCGCGCCGCCGCCTCGATCTCCGCCCCATCGGGCTGTGCCGGGTCTTCGCCGTCCGGACGGTTGTTGATGATCAGGACGAACCCTTCGGTTGCGGCCTGCGCCACGTCGCCCACGGCGATCTGCGGGCTGACGGAGAACTGGTCGGTGACGCGGCGGAACTGGGTCATGGAGGCCTTGGGATGTGACGAAGGTTACGGCATTGTTTGACATCATCGGGGCGCGATGAAAGTTTCGCAACGCCCGGCCCCCAGGCCGCAGGCCTTCAGCGGAAGACCAAGCCACCCCTCATGCTGCGTTTCATAGGCCGACGCCTTCTCATCGCCATTCCCACCCTGTTCCTCGTGATCACGGTGGCCTTCTTCATGATGCGCGCCGCGCCAGGCAGCCCGTTTGACGGGGACCGCAAGCTGTCGCCGGAGATCGAGGCCAATGTCATGGCCAAGTACGGCATGGACCGGCCCCTGCTCGAGCAGTACGGCGCCTATCTGGCCGGCGTGGTCCAGGGCGACCTGGGGCCGTCGCTGAAGTATAAGGACAAGACCGTCCTGCAGATCCTGCAGGAGAATTATCGCGTCAGCCTGACGCTCGGCCTGTCCTCCATCATCCTGGCCACGGTGATCGGCGTCAGTCTCGGGGTGCTGGCGGCCTTGAGACAGAACCAGACCACCGACTATGTGGTGATGACCATCGCCATATTGGGGGTCTGTATTCCGACCTTTGTCACCGCCCCGGTGCTGGTGCTGGTGATCGCCTCCAAGCTTGGATGGCTGCCCAGCGCCGGCTGGAACGGCGGGGCGCTGCCCAACCTGATCCTGCCCATCGTGGTGCTGACCCTGCCGCAGGTGGCGATCATTTCGCGCCTGACCCGGGCCGGCATGGTCGAGGTGCTGCGCTCGAACTACATCCGCACAGCCCGGGCCAAGGGCCTGCCGGAAAACCGCATCGTGCGCCGCCACGCCCTGCGCGCCGCCATCCTGCCCCTGGTCAGCTATCTGGGGCCGGCGGCGGCGGGCCTGATCACCGGCTCCCTGGTGGTGGAGAAGATTTTCAACCTGCCGGGGCTGGGCAAGTTCTTTGTCATCAGCGCGCTTCAGCGCGACTACACCGTGGTCATGGGCATGGTGATCTTCTACGCCGCCCTGATCCTGATCCTCAATCTGATCGCCGACCTGCTGCACGCGGTTCTCGATCCGCGGGTGCGCCTGTCATGACCGGAACCATTCTGACGCCCGGCTCCCGGGTCGGCGCTGAAACCATGGAAAAGGCCGCCCGGGGCCGCAGCCTGTGGGACGACGCGCGCCGCCGGCTGCTGCGCAACAGGGCGGCGGTAGGCGGCATGATCGTGCTGGGCCTGCTGGTGCTGGCGGCGATCATCGGCCCCTACTTCACGCCCTATGCCTATGACCAGATCAACAAGGATCATGTCTGGGCCCCGCCGCTCACCCAGGGCCACCTGCTCGGCGCCGACTCGCTCGGCCGCGACCTGCTGGCCCGGCTGTTGACGGGTCTTAGGGTCTCCCTCGCCATTGGCCTGGTGGCGACCACCGTGTCGCTGATCATCGGCGTCGCCTGGGGGGCGATCGCCGGCTATCTAGGCGGGCGGATTGACGAGATCATGATGCGCGTCGTCGACGTGCTCTATTCGCTGCCCTTCATCTTCTTCGTCATCCTGCTGATGGTCACCTTCGGCTCGAACATCATCCTGATCTTCGTGGCCATCGGGGCGGTGGAGTGGCTGACCATGTCGCGGATCGTGCGCGGCCAGACCCTGTCGCTGAAGCACAAGGAGTTCGTCGAGGCCGCCCGCGCCGCGGGCCTCGGCGACGGCGGCATCATCGCCAAGCACATCATCCCGAACCTGCTCGGCCCCGTGGTTGTCTATGTGACCCTGACCATCCCCGCCGTGATCCTGGCCGAGAGCTTCCTGTCCTTCCTGGGGCTGGGCGTTCAGCCGCCCATGGCCTCGCTCGGCACCCTGATCGCCAATGGCGCCCAGGACATGGAGCTGGCCTGGTGGCTGCTGGTCTTCCCGTCGCTGACCATGGTCGTCACCTTGATGAGCTTCAACTTCATCGGCGACGGCCTGCGCGACGCCATCGATCCCAAGGACCGATAGGGCAGGGTGCGCCTCCTCCTGGTCCCCAGCCCGTTCGTGGGAGCGGTCACCTGGGAGCCTTTTCATCAGGCTATGCCAGACTCCGTGGTCGTCGACTTCGGGCGTCTGGCCGGTCGGGATGTTTACAGCGAGGTCGCCGAGCGGGTGGCGGAGGCCGCCGGGCAGGACGCCTGCGTTGCGGCCCTTCACAGCAGCGCCGGGAGCTTCGCCCCGGCGCTCGTTCCCCGGGTGGCTGGCCTGCGCGGCCTGATCTTTGTCGATGCTGTCCTGCCGCACCCTGGGCGGAGTGTCATCGATATCTCCCCACCCGAACAGATCGATCATCTGCGCAAGCTGTCGACGGAGGGTCGGATGGCCCCTTGGAACGTGTGGTTCCCCAAGGACCCGACCGAGAGGTGGATTCCGGACGCAGGAATGCGCCTTAGCTTTCTGGCGGCGCTTCCGGAGGCGCCGCTCGCATGCCTGGACACGCCGGCCCCCGCTTCAAACCTGTGGGCCGGGGTCCCCTGCGCTTTCGTCCGGCTAAGCCGAGGCTATGAAGCCAATGCCCTGAGGGCCGAGGCCATGGGCTGGCCCGTCCGACGCGCCGATCTCACTCATCTTGCAATCTTCACCCACCCAGGCGAGGTGGCCGGCCTGCTGGACGGACTCCCCTTCGCCTGAGCGCCCGGCGCTATTGCACCCGCTTGGCGCGCACGGCGCGCTGGCCGTCCAGGTTCATGAAGTAGCTGCTCAATGAGGCCTTGCGGATCTCCACCTTGGTCCCGGCCCGGGGGCGGCGGCCGACCACTTCGGTGTCGGTCTGCTGCCAGACCGCGCCGTCTTCCAGCTCGATCACCCACTTGCCGCCAGCCTGATAGGCGTTCTTGGCCACTCCGGTGATGTTATCCATCTCCTCCGGCGCGACCCCACGCTCAAAGAGCGCCATCGAGGGCATCGAGAAGCCGAAGGTCTGGCGGCGAACGGTGCGAGCCTGTTCGCGATCGACCACGACGATGTCGCCCTTGGCCTCGGCCTGATCCATGGCCCCGGCGGCCTGATCATAGCAGGCGAGCCTCGCCGCGTCGTCGCCAAGGCCCCGGCAATCGAGCAGGGACTGCAGAATCACCGCGCGTCCCGGGACGCCGGGGGAC
>JAHUZY010000178.1 GCA_019264505.1 Phenylobacterium sp.
CTCACCCACTGACGCTCAAGCTCCCACCCCGCCTGGCCCGCCAGGCGGGCGATCTGGTCTGGGGTGAACTTGTGGGAGTTTTCAGTGTGGATGGTTTCCCCCGCCGCAAAGTCAAACCGCCGCCCGGCAACGCGGACGGACTGGTCGCGCAGAGCCTCCAGATGCATCTCTATCCGTGACATTGGGCCATTCCACACCGCCCGATGGGCGAAGGCCTCCACATCGAAGTCCGCGCCCAGTTCGCGGTTCATCCGGGCCAGCAGGTTCAGGTTGAAGGCCGCCGTGACCCCTTGGGCGTCGTCATAGGCCGCCACCAGAACTGATTCCGCCTTCACGAGATCGGCGCCGATCAGGAATCGAGCGCCCTTTCCGAGCAGATGCCGCGCGTTGGCCAGAAACTCCACGGCTTCCTCCGGCAACAGGTTGCCGATGGTGGACCCCGGAAAGAAGCCGAACGCCGCGCGCCCCTCGGCCACGTCAGGCAGGTCGAGCGCGATGGTGAAGTCTTCGACCAGGGGGGCGACCATCAGGTCCGGATAGTCGCTGCTGAGGCTCTCGACGGCGACCTCCAGGGCGCTGGGGCTGATGTCGATAGGGGTGTAGACCGCGATCTGCGGCGCATGATCTAGCAATTGCCGGGTCTTCAGGCTGGCGCCGCTGCCGAACTCCACCAGGGCCGCACCTTGTGGGACATAGGCCGAAAGCTCGGGCGCCACCTCCGCCAATAGGGCGAGCTCCGTGCGGGTCGGATAATATTCCGGGAGGTCGCAGATATCTTCGAACAGGCGCGAGCCCGGAGCGTCATAGAAGTACTTGGGCGGCACAGACTTCTGCCCCCGGGACAGGCCCGCCAGGACATCGGCCTCGAAAGCGCTGCGGCGCGGGGGCGGCGCGACGCCGTCCCGCGCCAGCCTCAGGCCCGAAAACATCCAGCGCTGATGCGGATGGAAGAAGTTGCGATAGGTCGCCCGCACATGGCCGGGCGGCGTCACGCAGGCGCCGCCGCGCAGCACCATCTGCCCGCTCATGAACTTGCCATTGTACTCGCCCACCGCGCCCGGGGCCGAGACGAAGCCGGGATAGGGGCTGTAGGCGCTGCGGGTCCATTCCCACAGATCGCCGAACATCTGCCGCAGCGTACGGGCGTCGCCCTCCGCCGGTGAGGGCGCAGGCGTGGCGCGGCCGAGAAAGACGCCCTGGACGGGTCCCTGCGCGGCGGCGTGCTCCCACTCCGCTTCAGTCGGCAGGCGCGCCCCAGCCCAGGCGGCGTAGGCCTCGGCCTCATAATAGCTGATGTGGCTGACCGGGGCGGCCGGATCGACCGGGCGGAGGCCGTGCAGGTCCATGGCGAGCCAACCCTTCGGCCCTGGCTCCCAATAGAGCGGCGCGCGCCAGGCTTCCGCCTGGACCCTGGCCCAGCCGTCGGAGAGCCAGAACTCGGCGCGCTCATAGCCGCCATCGGCCATGAAACTCAGCCACTCCCCGTTGGTGACCAGCCGGTCGGCCAGGCTGAACGGCGCCAGAAAGACCTGATGGCGGGGGCCCTCATTGTCGAAGGCGAAACCCTGACCGGCGTGCCCGATCTCCACCAGGCCGCCCTCAAATCCCACGAATCCCGCCGGCGGCGGCGAGGGCGTCGCGATGGGCGCAGGCCCCCGGCCATAGGCAGGCTTCAGGGGCGAGTGGGCGAACAGGTGCAGCACATCCATCAGGATCAGCTCCTGATGCTGCTCCTCATGGGCGATCCCCAGATCCAGCAGCCCGGCGAACGAATCGTCCGGCGACGCCAGCAGGCGGCCCATCGCCTCGTCCACATGGGCGCGATAGGCCATCACCTCCTGACGGGACGGCCGGGTCAGCAGGCCACGCTCCGGACGGGGCTGCCGGGGTCCCAAGGTCTCGTAATAGGAGTTGAACAGGAAGCCGAACCGCGGGTCGAACGCCTGATAGCCGGGAAGATGCGGCG
This sequence comes from Phenylobacterium sp., assembly GCA_019264505.1. GTDB lineage: Bacteria > Pseudomonadota > Alphaproteobacteria > Caulobacterales > Caulobacteraceae > Phenylobacterium. Next base: position 1,967 of record JAHUZY010000178.1, read on the forward strand.
TCAGCAGGAAGGTCTCGAAGAACCAGGTGGTATGGGCCAGATGCCATTTGGTCGGACTGGCGTCGGGCATCGACTGAGCCAGCTGATCCTCGGCTGAGAGGTCCCGCACGAGGTGTTGCGAGCGAGCGCGAAGGGTCAGATACCGGTCGAGCCGGTCGTCGGCGACCCCGGCCCGCGGCCGATGGGTCATGGTTGCGTCGTCCGAAGGCGCCATTCCACCCCTCCCCTGTAGATTGGGCCCTGTCCCAGGAGGACCCGACCAACACCGCCCGTCTGCGAAAGCGCGGGCCGAGGTTCAACGCCAAGCTGGCGCCTCGTGTTCCTAAGGTCGGGTCCGGCGCCCCCCGGCGCAACCCGGAACGGAAAAAGCGCGGCCACGTTGGACGTCGGACCGGGGCCGAGGCGGCCCGTCGGAGGGTCACGAGGGCGCGATGACTGGGTTGGACAGCTGGCGAGACTCCGTCATTTCCATGATCCCTGCCCTGCGCGCCTTCGCGTGGTCCCTCTGCCATAACGGCGCCGACGCCGATGACCTGGTGCAGGACACCCTGATCAAGGCCTGGAGCAACCGGGACAGGTTCGAACCGGGCACCAACCTCAGGGCGTGGCTCTTCACCATCCTGCGAAACACCTACTACACCCAGCTCAATCGCCGCCGCCGGGAGGTCCGGGACGAGGATGGCGACTACGCCAAACTGCTGCGCAGCCCCCCGACTCAGGACTGGAGCCTGGCCATGCAGGACCTGCAATCGGCCCTGGCGCGGCTGCCGGACGAGCATCGGGAGGCCCTGATCCTGATTGGGGCGGCGGGCCTGAGTTACGAAGAGGCCGCCGAGATCTGCGGCTGCGCCGTGGGCACGATCAAGAGCCGGGTGAACCGCGCCCGCATCAAGCTGCAGCGCCTGCTGGACGCGGAGGACTCGCCCGCAGCCGGAGCCCCGGGCGCCGCCTCTGTCTGAGCCACCGGGCGCGTTGCAGCGGGGAACGACTTTCCCGCCCAGGGGGTTCAACCGGTCCCGCCACCTGTGCTGGAGCTTTCATGACCGACCATCCCAAGCCCCCCGCCTCCTCCCGCGCGCGGCTCGCCGACGAGCCGGGCAAGACCGTGCCGGGCGCCCAGGCCTATGGGCTCGGCGCAGAAGAAACTCATCCCGAGCCCAGCGCCCTGGTGAGTGAGCACAAGGCCTATGTGAAAAAGCTCGGCCACAATACCGCACCCGAAACGGATCTCGGCGAGCCGGCGGAGGCGACCCCCGACCCCACTGAACGTCCCTAGGCCCCCGTGGGCGGCCTCGCCGAGCGGCTTGCCGCCCTATTGCAGAGCCATCCGGAGC
>JAHUZY010000397.1 GCA_019264505.1 Phenylobacterium sp.
AAACAGGAACTCCTCGTCGAAGCCGCGGTCGACATCCTCGATCAGGACCGGACCGGCTTCGGTGAGATCGCCCCCGACGGCGGGCAGCTCACGGGCGCCGACGTCCTCAGCCCACAGGCGCGCCAGATGGGTCTTGCCGACGCCCTCAGGCCCCACCAGGACCATCACGCCCCCGTGCCGTCCAGGGCTGCCCGGGCGGCGGCGTTGGAGGGGCCGGCGGCGAAGTCGCCCCGCTCATAGGATGGCGGTCGTCGAAGCTTCAGCCGAAGCTGCCGGGCCATTCACGGTTTCCGTGAGGGTTACGAAACAGCGGCCAACCTAGCAGGCGGGAAGATTGGGGTCGATGCGACGGCCGCCCACACCTGGGGACGACCTCCGACGGGCTGTGAATTCCCTCCGGAACAGGGACCGCGCCTCGGGCGCTTAAGCTGCGCGCCAGGTCGGCGCGAGGCACAGGAGCACTTCATGTCCGAACACGTGTACCGGGTCGTCGAATTGGTGGGGTCGTCCAAGGACAGCATCGATGACGCCATTCGCAACGCCATCTCTGAGGCCGGCAAGTCCCTGAAGGACATGCGCTGGTACGAGGTCACCGGGACCCGTGGCGAAATCGTCGATGGGCAGCTTGGCCACTTCCAGGTCTATCTGAAGGTCGGCTTCACCCTGGAAGGCTCGCGGGACTAGGTCGCTCAGCCGCGGGAGGCGTTGAGAATCTCGCGGCTGTTCACCCGCGCCCAGCCATCGGGTCGCAGCAGCTCGATCGGTGAGAAGCGGGCCTTGTAGTCCATCTTCTCACTGCCCCGGACCCAATACCCCAGATAGACGTGCGGCAGGCCAAGCAGGCCGGCCTGGACCACATGATCCAGGATCATGAATGAGCCGAGGCTCCGGCGGGCCTGTTCTGGATCATAGAAGCTGTAGACCATGGACAGTCCGTCGCCCATCAGGTCGATCAGGGCGCAGGACACCAGGTCGCCGGGACCGCCATCGTTGGAGCGGACGCGGTATTCCACCAGATGGGTGCGCACCGCCGTGTCTTCGACCATGGCCACATAGTCGGGCCAGCTCATCTCGGCCATTCCGCCATCCACATGGCGGGTCACCAGATAGCGGCGAAGCAGCTCGAACTGCTCCATGGTCGCCTCGGCCTCGACAACAGACCTCTGCAAATCCTCATTGCGGGCCAGAACCCGGCGCTCGGACTTGGAGAACACATAGTCTGCCGCGGGCAGTCGCGCCGAGATGCAGGCCATGCAGGACTCGCAGGCCGGCCGATAGGCGATGTTCTGCGACCGGCGGAAACCCATCTGGGTCAGGGAGTCGTTGACGCTCGGCCCGTCGGTGAGGGGCAGGTGGGCGAAGACCTTCCGCTCATAGCGATCAGGCAGGTACGGGCACGGGGACGGCGCCGTGAGGAAGAACCTGAGCTGTCGCGTCGGGAAATGCTGCGTCACGGAGCGGGTATCGACCTTAAGCCTTTGTGTCGCCGACGATTAGGCGGCATGGAGCGAGTTCAGGCAAGCCGCACATTTCAGTGACCCCCAATGGAAAGACCCATATCCGGTACCCCCTAGGGCTGGACGTCGGGCGGCAGGACCGGGGCCTCGCGCAGGAGCACGACGGCGATGCGGCGATTGCCGGGCAGGGTGGGGTCGTCGGGATAGAGCGGCTCAGAATTGGCCTTGCCTGAAACCTGGTAGATCCGGTCAGACGCCACGCCGGCGCCCTGCAGCACGCGGCGCGAGGAGTCCGCGCGGGTCGCCGACAGGGCCCAGTCGCCTTCCGAGCGGGCGCCGTTCATGTTGACGCTGGTGTGCCCATAGATGCTGACCCGGTTAGGCAGCTGATTGATGATCTTGGCCACGGCCCGCAGCAGCAGGCGGGCGCGTTCGTTGGGCTGGCCGGAGCCCTCGTCGAACATGGAGCGACCCTCCTGGTCCACCAGCTGGATCCTCAGGCCCTCGGGGGTCTGGTCGATGATGATGTTCTTCGACAGCTCCGCCAGCTCAGGCATGTCCTGCAGCGCCTGGCGCAGGGACTGGGCGGCCGACTGGAAGGCGGCTTCCTCGCGCTTGTGCAGGGCTTCCCGCAGGGCCTCGGTGCTGGCCTCCTGCAACCGGCTCTTGGACGAACTGTCCTGGGTTTCGCCGTCCTCGTCGGGGTTGGGCGACTCCGGCGACATCTGTTCGATGATGGACATGGAGCCGGAGGACTTGGCCCCGTCTTCGCCAAGGGCCGTGCCGCCCAGAATGCCGCCCGACCCAGAGGTGGTGGACGATATGCTGGCCGGGGCGAAATAGTCGGCGATGCCGCGTTTCTGCTCAGGGCTCGTGGTGTTGATCAGCCACATCAGCAGGAAGAAGGCCATCATCGCGGTGACGAAGTCGGCATAGGCGACCTTCCAGGCGCCGCCATGGTGCCCATGGGCCGCCTTCTTGATCTTCTTGATGATGATCGGCCGCTCGCCCGACGCCATCGTCCCACCCCGGTTAACGCTAATTCTGCGTTAGACTCCCTGGTCGGCGTTAAGATGCCGTTGCCATTTGTGAGTCTGGGAAACGGTTATGAAGCTGGCGTTTGTGGGTCTCGGGGTCATGGGCTTCCCCATGGCCGGTCATCTGGCCCGGGGGGGCCACGAGGTTGCGGTGTTCAATCGCTCGCCGGCCAAGGCGACCGCCTGGGCCAAGGCGCACGCTGGGCGGGCGGCGACCACGGTCGCTGAGGTCGCGAGGGGCGCAGAAGCCCTCATCCTCTGTGTCGGCAAGGATGACGATGTCCGTCAGGTGGTGAGCGAGGCGTTGGACTCCCTCGCGCCCGGCGCGGTGATCATCGACCACACGACCACCTCGGCGGTGGTGGCCCGGGAGATGGCCCAGAAGGCCGCCGAGACCGGCCGCAGCTTCATCGACGCGCCGGTCTCCGGCGGACAGGCTGGAGCGGAGGCCGGCAAGCTGACCATCATGTGCGGCGGCGAGACCGAGGCGTTCGCGCGGGCGGAGCCCATCATGGCGGCCTACGCGCAGGCGGTCCGCCTCATGGGGCCGCCGGGATCTGGCCAACTGACCAAGATGGTCAACCAGATCTGCATCGCAGGCGTGGTCCAGGGCCTGGCCGAGGGGCTGCACTTCGCCAAGCGCGCGGGCCTCGATCCGGCCGACGTCCTGGCGGCGATCTCCAAGGGGGCCGCCCAGTCCTGGCAGATGGACAATCGCTGGCCGACCATGGCGCAGGGCCGCTTCGACTTCGGCTTCGCTGTCGACTGGATGCGCAAGGATCTCGGCCTGGTGCTGGACGAGGCGCAGGCCAATGGCGCCCGCCTCGACGTCACCCGTCTCGTCGATGGCTACTACGGCGAGGTCCAGGCTATGGGCGGCGCCCGGTGGGATACGTCGAGCCTGGTGACGCGCCTGGAGCCGCAGGCGTGATCCTGGAGACCCCGCGTCTGAGCTTGCGAGAGGCGACCCTTGAGGATGGCGCCTTCATCCTTGAGCTGCTGAACGCGCCAGGCTTCGTCAGCGGCATCGGCGATCGGGGCGTCCGCTCGCTCGATCAGGCCCGCGACTATATCGAGACGCGAATTCTCAGCAGCTATCGCGACCATGGCTTCGGCATGTGGGTCGTGACGGCGAAGGGCGAAGACCAACCCGCGGGGCTCTGCGGGCTCGTGCGCCGTGATGTCCTGCCTCATGTCGACCTGGGCTACGCTCTCCTGGAGCGTCAGTGGGGGCGCGGTTACGCCCAGGAGGCGGCGGCCGCCGTACTGGCCCATGCGCGAGGCGTCCTGGGGCTTGCGACCGTGGCGGCCATCGTCAATCCGGACAATGCCGCCTCCCGCCGCGTGCTGGAGAAGGTTGGCTTCCGCTTCATTGATGTCCGCCATCTGGACGGATGGGACCAGCCGAGCGCCTACTACCAAGCCTGAGGACATCGGAGGGGGCTCATGACCATCAGCACGCGCACGGTCGAGGCGAACGGGTTCGCCTTCGCCGTGGATGAGGCGGGTGAGGGCGACCGGTTGGCGCTCTGCCTGCACGGCTTTCCCGAGAGCCGGTTTTCCTGGCGGGCCCAGATGCCGGTGCTGGCGGACCTGGGCTATCGGGTCTGGGCGCCCGACCTGCGTGGCTATGGCGAGACCGAGCCCAAGCCTCAGGATATGGACAGCTACCGGATGGAGCGGCTGCTGGAGGATGTCGCCGCCCTGATCGACGCCGCCGGCGCCCGGGAGGTCATGCTGGTGGCCCACGACTGGGGCGCGGCCGTCGCCTGGACCTTCGCCGCGCGGAAGGTTCGCCCTCTGACCCGGTTGATCATCATGAACGTCCCTCACCCGGCGGTGTTCGCCCAGGTCGTTCGCCGCTCGCCAAAGCAAATGCTGCGCTCCTGGTACATGGCCTTCTTCCAGATTCCGGGCCTGCCGGAGCGCATGCTACTGGCGAACGATGCCCGCGCCATCCGGCGGGCCTTTTCCGGCATGGCCAAGGACAAGAGCCGCTTCCCCGATGCGGTGCTCGACCGCTACGCCCAGGATGCCCAGCGACCGGGCGCCATGACCGGAATGATCAACTGGTACCGCGCCGCCGCCCGCCACCCGGACTTCATGCGCGAACCCTGGGCGAAGATCGAAATCCCTACCCTGGTCATCTGGGGCGAGGCCGATGCGGCGCTGGGCCTGGAAACCCTCGAGGGGACCGACGCCTATGTCGTGGACCTGCAGATCAAGCGGCTGCCAGGCGTCTCCCACTGGGTGCAGCAGGAGGCGCCCGAGGCGGTCAATGGCCTGTTGGTCGACTGGCTGAAGGCCTAGGCGCCCAGCAGGCGCGCCGCGTGGGGGGCGAAATAGGTGATGGTGCCGGCCGCGCCGGCGCGCTTGAAGGCGCCGAGGCTCTCCAGGATCGCCCGGTCCTCATCGATCCAGCCATTGGCGCCGGCGGCCTTGATCATGGCGTACTCGCCCGAGACCTGGAAGGCGAAGGTCGGCAGGGCGTAGGCCTCCACCAGCCGGCGCAGGATGTCGAGATAGGGCAGGCCAGGCTTGACCATCACCATGTCGGCGCCCTCGGCGATATCGAGGGCGACCTCGCGCAGGGCCTCCTCGGTATTGGCCGGGTCCATCTGGTAGGTCTTTTTGTCCCCAGGATTATCCACAGACCCTGTGCCCAGTTTCCCTGACCCGATGGCGTCGCGATAGGGGCCATAGAAGGCCGAGGCGTACTTGGCCGCATACGACATGATCATCACGTCCTGCAGGCCTTCAGCCTCGAGCGCGGTGCGCAGGGCGCCGACCCGGCCGTCCATCATGTCGGAGGGGGCCAGGATGTCGCAGCCGGCCTTGGCCTGGACCAGGGCCTGCTCCACCAGCTTCTCGATGGTCGCATCGTTGAGGATGCGACCCTGCTCGATGACTCCGTCATGGCCGTGGTCGGTGAAGGGGTCGAGCGCCACGTCGCACATGATCCCGACCTCAGGGGCGGCGTCCTTCATGGCCTTGACCGCCCGGCAGATCAGGCCGTCCGGATCGGCGGCCAGGGAGCCCGCGGGATCCTTCCGGGCCATGTCGATGTGCGGGAAGATGGCGATGGCCGGAATGCCCAGGCGTCTCGCCTCCACTGCGGCCTTGGCGGCCTCGGCCACGGACAGGCGGGCGACGCCTGGCATGGAGGCGACCGGGACCTGTCCCTCGCCCTCATGCACGACCATCGACCAGATCAGGTCCGCAGGCGTGAGTACCGTTTCGCGGACGAGTCGGCGGATCCAGTCGGCCTGGCGCAGACGGCGCAGGCGCAGGGCGGGGTAGGCGGCGAGGGGAGGCAGGCTCATGGGACCCGGCTCTTACCCATCCCCTGGTCGGAGGCAAGCCTGATCGCCCCGATGACCGAGGCGCCGATCAGCCAGAGGCCTGACAGGAAGGCCAGGGCGATGGCGCCGACGATCATGAACAGCAGGGAGGCGTCGATGGCCACCTGGCCGATCACCACCTCCATCTTGTCGAAGCCGTCCCAGCCGAGCGTATTGGCCACCCCATAGAGCGAGGCCAGCACGTGGATGACGGCGGCCAGGCCGCAGATCCCTGCCAGCAGGGCGAGGACAAAAGACACCCAGAAGCATCTGATCTGAAAGGTGAAGTGACTGCGGCCGGGTTCAGCGGCCGAATCGCGCTGGGTGTAGGCGATGATCACCGCCACCAGGGCCGGCACGCCGGCGAAAAAGAACGAGGCGAACAGCAGGCCATAGTTCATCAAGGCCAGGTTGCGGGCGGCTTCGCGGGGAGCCCCGCCGACGTTATCGAATGTCATGCTTTAGTCCCCCTGTCGTTGACAGGGTGCGCCCCCCGGGCAAGTTCCTCAAGCCTACGGAGCAGCCAGACCATGGATTTTGAGTTTTCCGAGGATCAGCGGGCGCTGCAGAGCGCGGCCCAGGCCTTTGCAGCGGCCGAGCTCGCGCCGCATTCCGCGCAATGGGACGCCGACTCGCACTTTCCGGTGGAGACTCTGCGAAAGGCTGCCGGGCTTGGCTTCGCCAGCATCTATCTGTCCGAGGAGCTGGGGGGCTCTGGTCTGTCGCGCCTGGACGCCTCGCTGATCTTCGAGGCCCTGGCCTATGGGGACGTGGCGGCGACGGCCTATCTGACCATCCACAACATGGCCGCGTGGATGATCGACCGGTTCGGCGACGAGGACCTGCGCCGTCGCTACGTGCCCCGACTTTGTACGATGGAGCTGATCGCCTCCTACTGCCTGACCGAACCCGGCGCGGGATCGGACGCGGCGGCCCTCACGACCTCGGCCCGCCGTGAAGGCGAGGCCTATGTGCTCGACGGGGCCAAGGCTTTCATATCCGGCGGCGGGGTCTCTGACCTCTATGTGGTGATGGCCCGCACCGGCGGACCAGGGGCGGGCGGGGTCTCAGCCTTTGTGGTGGAGAAGGGAACCCCAGGCCTCTCGTTCGGCGCGCGGGAGCGCAAGATGGGCTGGAACGCCCAGCCCACGGCCCAGGTGAATTTCGACGGGGTGCGGATTCCCGCCGCCAATCGGATTGGCGGGGAGGGAGAGGGCTTCCGCTTCGCGATGATGGGGCTGGATGGCGGGCGGCTGAACATCGCCTCCTGCTCGCTCGGCGGCGCAGCCCTGGCCCTTGATACCGCGCGGGCCTATCTCGCCGATCGCCAGCAGTTCGGACGCCCCCTTCGCGACTTTCAGGCCCTGCAGTTCAAGCTGGCCGACATGGCCACCGAACTGGAGGCCGCCCGCCTGATGGTCCGCCGGGCGGCTGCGGCGCTGGACGCCGGACGCGCTGACGCCACCAAGCTCTGCGCCATGGCCAAGCGCTTCGCCACAGACGCGGGCTTTATGGTGGCTAATGAGGCCCTGCAGTTGCACGGCGGCTATGGCTACCTCGCCGACTACCCGCTGGAGCGGATCGTCCGCGACCTGCGCGTCCACCAGATCCTGGAGGGGACGAACGAGATCATGCGGGTGATCATCGCCCGGGAGATGTTCCGATGAGCGAAGCCCCTGAGGTCCTGACCCGAATCGATGGCCCCGTGGGGCGCATCACCCTGAATCGGCCCCAGGCCCTGCATGCCCTGACGACGGCCATGTGCCGGGCCATGATCGACGCCCTGGTGACCTGGCGCAGCGATCCGGCGTTGACGTTCGTGCTCATCGACCATGCCGGCGAGCGGGGGTTCTGCGCCGGCGGCGACATCCGCATGCTGGCCGAGAGCGGCGCCCGGGACGGTTTCGCGGCCCGCGAGTTCTTCTTCACCGAGTACCGGCTCAACCACCTGCTCTTCGAGTATCCCAAACCGGTGATGGCCATCATGGACGGCGTCACCATGGGCGGCGGCGTGGGCATCGCCCTGCCGGCCCGTTATCGCGTGGCCACCGAGAAGACCACCTTCGCCATGCCCGAGACCGGCATCGGTCTGTTCCCCGACGTGGGCGGCGGCTGGCATCTGCCCCGCCTGCCGGGCAAGTCAGGGCTCTGGCTCGCCCTGACCGGCGCTCGGATCAAGGCCGCCGACTGTGAACTGCTCGGCCTGGCCACAGACTTCATACCCTCCGATCGCCTGGACGAGTTGAAGGCGCAGATCATCGCCGATCCGGCCGCGGTGGAGACGCATCTGACGATGCTGGAGGCCGATCCCGGCCGGCCGCCCATCGGCGCTCACCGCGACGAGATGGATCATCTTTTCGCCGGCGACAGCGTCGAAGCGATCTTCGCCGCCCTGGAGGCCGACGGCGGCGACTGGGCCAGCGCCCAGTTGGCGACGCTGAAGACCAAGTCGCCCCAGACTTTGAAGGTGGCTTTCCGGCAAATGGCCCTGGGCGCCCAGGCTGCGACCTTCGCCGAGAATATGGAGATGGAGTACCGGATCGGCGCCCGGGTGGTCGGGCTCTACGACTTCATCGAAGGCGTGCGCGCCGTGATCATCGACAAGGACAACGCCCCGCGTTGGAACCCGGCGTCCCTGGCCGGGGTCAGCGAGGTCATGCTGGAAGAGATCTTCGCCCCCCTGCCTTCCGCCCAGGCCTGGCGGCCGATACCCTTCGACTAAGGGCGGCGTGCGTTCGCCCGACGACGGGAGGACTGCGATGCGACAAGCCAAGGAGGCAGGCATGACCAGCTACGCCCTGATCGGCCTGGGCAATATGGGCGGGGGCATGGCCGCGGTTCTGGCCGCCGCCGGCCATAGGGTTCAGGCCTTCGACCTGTCGTCCCAGGCCCTCGCCAGGGCGGCCGAAGCGGGCGTGACTGCGTGCGCCTCCGCCGTTGACGCCGTCACGGGCGCCGAGGTGGTCCTGACCATGCTGCCGGCCGGCGCCCATGTGAGGGAGGTCTACGCCCAGGCCATCCTGCCTCACGCCTCGTCCGACGTGCTGCTGATCGACTGCTCGACCATTGATGTGGATACCGCCCGGGCGATCGCGGGTGAGGCCCGAACCGCGGGTTTCGCGGTGGCCGATGCGCCGGTCTCCGGCGGCGTGGCTGGCGCGGCGGCTGGAACCCTGACCTTCATGGTCGGCTGTGCGGAGGCTGACTTCCCGCGGATCAAAGCGGCCCTGTCGCCGATGGCGAAGTCCGTGGTCCGGGCGGGTGAGGCCGGAGCAGGGCAGGCTGCGAAGATCTGCAACAATCTGCTGCTGGGCGTCTCGATGATCGGGGTCTGCGAGGCGCTCACTCTCGCAGAGGGGCTTGGTCTCGATCCGGCGCGATTCTTCGAGATCGCGTCCACCTCATCAGGCCAATGCTGGTCGCTGACGTCGTATTGTCCGTGGCCGGGGCCGGTGGAATCAGCTCCGTCCAACCGCAACTACGAGGGCGGATTCGCCACAGCGATGATGCTGAAAGATCTGCGCCTGGCCCAGGGCGCGGCGGCGTCGGTGGGGGCCTCAACGCCGCTCGCAGCCCAGGCCCAGGCGCTTTATGCGCTGTTCGATCGGCTCGGCTATGGCGAAAGGGACTTTTCAGGCCTACTTCAGCTGTTGCGTGGACGGCTGGACGAACTGGCCTGACCGTTCACGCAGAACTGACGGCTGTTGACGCAGATCAAGCGGGCGCGACACAGCGCCTTGTAGACTTTTTCCGAACCCGGCGCCAAAAACCGGGCGGTTAATAGGGGACTGGTTGCAGCGTGAGATCGTCGAGCGCGCGGCCGGATTTCGTTGCGATGGATTACAGAACCGCTTTCCAGAACGCCCTTGAGCGCATTCACGCCGAGGGTCGTTACCGGGTTTTCGCCGATCTGAAGCGGCATCGCGGCGCTTTTCCCCGGGCCACCTGGACACGCCCGGACGGCGGCGCCCAGGACGTGGTGGTCTGGTGCTCCAACGACTATCTCGGCCAGGGCCAGAATCCCGTCGTCATCGACGCCATGAAGCAGGCCATCGACGAGGCCGGCGCCGGCTCCGGGGGCACGCGCAACATTTCGGGCACCACGCATTACCATGTGGAGCTGGAGCATGAGCTCGCTGACCTGCATGGCAAGGAAGCCGCGCTTCTGTTCACGTCCGGCTACGTCTCGAACGAGGCCTCGCTCTCGACCCTCTACAAGATCCTGCCCGGCCTGATCATCTTCTCCGATGAGCTGAACCATAACTCGATGATCTCGGGCATTCGCGCCGGGGCTCGGGAGCAGCGCCGGGTGTTCCGACACAACGATCTGGCCCATCTTGAGGAGCTGCTGGCCGCGGCTCCCGCCGACGCCCCCAAGCTGATCGCGTTTGAGAGCGTCTATTCCATGGACGGCGACATCGCCGACATGAACGGCATGGTCGCTCTAGCCAAGCGCTACGGCGCCATGACCTATCTCGACGAGGTCCATGCGGTGGGCATGTATGGCCCGCGCGGCGCCGGCGTCGCCGAGCGTGACGGCGTCATGGACCAGATCGACATCGTCGAAGGGACGCTGGGCAAGGCGTTCGGCGTCATGGGGGGCTACATCGCCGCCGACGCGGTCATCGTCGATGCGATCCGCTCCTTCGCGGACGGCTTCATCTTCACGACCTCAATTCCGCCGGCCCTTGCGGCCGGGGCCGTGGCCTCGATCCGCTACCTGAAGGAACATGACGAGGTCCGTCAGGCCCATCAGGCCCGCGCCCAGGCCCTGAAAGAGCGCCTGACCAAGGCCGGCATCCCGGTCATGCCGTCGGAAAGCCATATCGTCCCGGTGCTGGTGGGCGATCCCGTCCACTGCAAGATGATCTCGGACATCCTGCTCAGCGACTACGGGATCTATGTGCAGCCCATCAACTATCCCACCGTGCCCCGCGGGACAGAGCGGCTGCGGTTCACGCCGTCGCCCGCGCACTCAGACGAGATGATCGATCATCTCGCCCAGGCGCTGGAAACCCTCTGGGTCCACTGCAACATCAAGCGCGTCGGCGGCGTCGCGGCCTAAGACCTGCGACGAACGCCCTTGCCGAGGCCAATCTGCTTGGCGAAGTCCGACCGCTTGGCCGCATAGGCGGGCGCCACCATCGGATAGTCTGCGGGCAGGCCCCAGCGGCGGCGGTAGTCCTCAGGGCTCATGTCGTACCTGGAGCGCAGGTAGCGTTTGAGCATCTTCAGGCGCTTTCCGTCTTCCAGACAGACGATGTACTCGTCCTGCACCGAGCGATTGATGGCGACGGCCGGCTTGGGGCGTTCCAGCGGGGCGGCCGGCTCGGCCTCACCCAGACGATTCAGCGCAGAATGCACCGACCTGATCAGATCCGGCAGGGCCTCAGCGCTGACGGCGTTGCGGCTGACATAGGCGGCCACGATATCGACCCCCAGGCGAAGGGCGTCGTTGGGCCGGCCGGCGGCTTCGTCATCAGCGTTCATTCTGGAAATCCCCTGGGCGGTACGCAACTGCGCCGTTGCGCGGCTAGTCGGCCCCGGCGATGGGTTTCGAACGCGCAGCTGCGGGCTTCGTTCCACCCAGGCGCCGCCACGGTTGGAACCGCCGGGAGATGGGAGTAAAAGGCGCCTCCGCCCCCACCAGATTCCGACCCGAGGCCCGCCCTTGACCGCACAAGCCCAAACCGCCTCCGCCGCCGACGCCTTCTTCAACCAGGGCGTGGCCAGCACCGATCCTGAAATCGCCCACGTCCTGACCCAGGAGCTGAAGCGCCAACAGGACCAGATCGAACTCATCGCGTCGGAGAACATCGTCTCTCGCGCCGTGCTTGAGGTCCAGGGCTCGGTCCTGACCAACAAGTATGCCGAGGGCTATCCGGGCAAGCGCTACTACGGCGGCTGTGAAGAGGTCGATGTGGCCGAGACCCTGGCCATTGAGCGCGCCAAGCGCCTGTTCGGGGCGGACTACGCCAATGTGCAGGCCCATTCGGGCAGCCAGGCCAACCAGGCGGTCTTCATGGCGACCATGAAGCCGGGCGACGTGTTCATGGGCATGGATCTGGCGGCTGGCGGCCACCTGACCCACGGCAAGGACGTCAACCAGTCGGGCAAGTGGTTCAATCCCGTGGCCTATACGGTGCGGCAGCAGGACCATCTGATCGACTATGATCAGGCTGCGGAGATCGCGCTGACCTCCAAGCCGAAGGTCATCATCGCCGGCGGGTCGGCCTATAGCCGCGAGATCGATTGGGCGCGCTTCCGCGAAATCGCCGACAGCGTTGGCGCCATCCTGATGGTCGACATGGCTCACTATGCGGGCCTGATCGCCGGCGGCGTCTACCCCAACCCGGTGCCCTACGCGCATGTGGTGACCTCGACCACCCACAAGACCCTGCGCGGTCCCCGGGGCGGTCTGATCCTGACCAACGACAAGAAGCTCGCCAAGAAGATCGATTCCGCGGTCTTCCCGGGCCTGCAGGGCGGCCCGCTGATGCATGTGATCGCCGCCAAGGCGGTCGCCTTCGGCGAAGCGCTGAAGCCGGACTTCAAGCTCTATGCCCGCCAGGTGGTGGACAACGCCCGCGCCATGGCCGACGCCCTGGCCGCCTCCGGTCTCAAGATCGTCTCCGGCGGGACCGATAGCCATCTGATGTTGGTGGACCTGACGCCCAAGGGCGTGACAGGCGCCGACGCCGAGGTGGCCCTGGAACGGGCCAACATCACCTGCAACAAGAACGGCATCCCCTTCGACCCGCTGCCCTTCATGCAGACCTCGGGCCTGCGGCTGGGCTCGCCGGCCGGGACCTCCCGCGGGTTCGGCCCCGCCGAGTTCCGTCGGATCGGTCAGCTGATCGCTGAGGTTGTCGATGGTCTGGCGGCCGGCGGCGACAATTCCGCCGTTGAAGCCAAGGTGCGCGAAGAGGTGGCGACCTTGACCCGGCGCTTCCCGATCTACAACTAGGCCGACTGGGATGCGGTCCGGGAGGGGCTGAACCGATGCGATGCCCGTTCTGCGGCCATGCCGAGAGCCAGGTGAAGGATAGCCGCCCGTCGGAAGACGGCGCGGCCATCCGCCGCCGTCGCCTGTGTCCGGCCTGCGGCGGCCGGTTCACCACCTTCGAGCGGGTTCAGCTGCGCGAACTGGTCGTCATCAAGCGATCTGGCCGTCGCACGGCGTTCGACCGCGAAAAGCTGCTGCGTTCCATCGACATCGCTATCCGCAAGCGTCCGGTTGATCCGGAGCAGGTGGATCGGATGGTCAACGGCATCACCCGCCAGCTGGAGAGCATGGGCGAGACCGACATACCCTCCGAAGTGGTGGGCGAACTGGTGATGAAGGCGCTCAAGTCCCTCGATGACGTGGCCTATGTCCGCTACGCCTCAGTCTATCGGGACTTCCGTGAAACGCGCGACTTTGCCGACTTCCTCGGCAGCGAGGGCTTTGGCGAGCCCTCCGAGGAGGAGCGCTAGGCGCGATCCGCCCGGCGCCGGCGTCCGGCGATGATCACCTTGAAACTGGCCACCTCTCTGGATGGGCGCATCGCCACCGCCCAGGGGGAGAGCCGCTGGATCACCGGTCCGGAGTCGCGGCGTCAGGTCCATCTCCTGCGCGC
>JAHUZY010000406.1 GCA_019264505.1 Phenylobacterium sp.
ATCTGAGCGCCGACCAGCAGCGTCTGCTGGAGAACCTGTCCACCAACCTCGCCCGCGCGGCCATGACCGCCCAGGGCGCCATCGCCGAGGCGGCGCTGCGCAACGCTGACCGGCCAGCCGCCCTGTCCACCGATCCCTTCCATATCGGACCTGCCCTCACCGAAGTGATGGGCAAGCTCGCCAGCCAGCCCGACCGGCTGGTCCGCGCCCAGGCCGACCTGCTGACGCGCTATATGGATCTCTGGCAGTCCACCGCGCGGCGGATGGCCGGCGAGACCCCCGCCCCGATCGCCAGCCCCGCCAAGGGCGACAAGCGGTTCCTCGATCCCGACTGGTCAGACAATCCTGTCTTCGACGTGATGAAGCAGTCCTATCTGGTCACGGCCGACTGGCTGAACGGCCTCGTGGGCGGGGTCGAAGGCGTCGATCCCATGGCGCGTCGTCGGGTCGAGTTCTTCATGAAGCTGCTCACCGACGCCTTCTCGCCCACCAACTTCCTGGCCAGCAATCCCACGGCCCTGCGGGAAATCATGGCCACCGGCGGCGAAAGCCTGGTGCGCGGCATGGAGAACTTCGCCGCCGACCTCGCCCGCGGCGGCGGTCAGCTGTCCATCAGCCAGACAGACTATGAGCAGTTCAAGATCGGCGAAAATGTCGCCACGGCGCCTGGCAAGGTGGTGTTCCAGAACGAGTTGCTGCAGCTGCTGCAGTTCGCGCCATCGACCGGCGAAGTGCACGAGATCCCGCTGGTCATCTTCCCGCCCTGGATCAACAAGTTCTACATCCTCGACCTGCGGCCCGATAATTCGATGATCCGCTGGCTCACCGACCAGGGGATCACGGTCTTTGTCGTCTCCTGGGTCAATCCAGACCAGAGCCTGGCCACCAAGACCTTCGACGACTACCTGCGCCAGGGCATCTATGAGGCCACCGATGCGGCCATGACCCAGGCCGGGGTCAAGGCGGTGAATACGGTGGGCTATTGCATCGGGGGCACCCTGCTCTCGGCCGCGCTGGCCCACATGGCCGCCAAGGGCGACAAGCGGATCGCCTCGGCGACCTTCTTCGCCGCGCAGCAGGATTTCGCCGAGGCCGGCGATCTGCTGCTGTTCACCGACGAGTCCTGGCTGAAGGATCTGGAGCAGAAGATGGACGCCGAGGGCGGGGTCCTGTCGGGCCAGGCCATGGCCGACACCTTCAACGTGCTGCGGTCCAACGACCTGATCTGGTCGTTCTTCGTGAACAACTACCTGATGGGCAAGGAGCCGCGCCCCTTCGACCTGCTGTTCTGGAATTCCGACCAGACCCGCATGCCCAAGGCGCTGCACATGTTCTATCTGCGCAAGTTCTACGGCCAGAACGCCCTGGCCAAGGGCGAGCTGGAGGTGGACGGGATCAAGCTCGACCTCGGGACCGTGAAGACCCCGATCTACGTCCAGTCCTCTCGAGAGGACCATATCGCCCCGGCCGTCTCGGTGTATCGCGGGGCCCGGCTGTTCGGCGGGCCAGTGACCTTCACCCTCTCCGGGTCCGGCCATATCGCCGGGGTCGTCAATCCTCCAGCGGCGAAAAAATACCAGCACTGGACCTTCGACCAGCTCCCCGCGACCCTCGCCGAATGGCAGGCCGGCGCCGTAGAGACCCCCGGATCCTGGTGGCCGCACTGGGCCGAGTGGCTCAAGGGCCATTCCGGCGGAATGGTCCCGGCGCGCGATCCAGCAAAGGGACCGCTCAAGCCGATCGAGGACGCGCCGGGCAGCTATGTGAAGGTGAAATCCTGAGCCCCATGGGTCCGTCCCCTGTGAGGAGACGGACCCGAGGTCATCACTGGGCGCTCAAGGCCTCATAGACCAGTCGAGGCGAGATATCCCGCATAGGCGGGGTGCCGGCCCCGGGGATGCTGCCGCGCAGGTTCTGGATCATGCCGACGAACACCAGATCGTTGGTGGGATCGATCCAGAACCAGGTTCCAAAGGCTCCGCCCCAGTAGAAGGAGTTGAGGCCCTGGGGGGTGCCCGCCGCGGCGGGGTCCATGATCACCGCGAAGTCGAGGCCAAAGCCGGTGCCGGTCTGGCTGGGACCATAGAGATCGACCGTGACGCCCTCGGCCAGAACATTGGTGCGCATCAGCTCCACCGTTTCCGGCTTCAGGATGCGCGCCCCCTCGAACTCACCGCCATTGGCCAGCATCTGGGCGAATCGCCAGTAGTCCTCGGCGGTGGAGAACAGGCCGCCGCTGCCGGACAGGAAGGTGGGTGGGCTGGTGGGCGCTGCCCTTACCTCGCCGGCCGGCGCCACCAGGCCGTCAGGGCCGTAGGTGTGGACAGCCGAGACCCGACCGAGCTTGGCGGAGTCCACGTGAAAGCCTGTGTCGCCCATCTTCAAAGGGTCAAAGATGCGGCTCTTGAAGAAGTCGTCCAGGCTCTGGCCCGACAGCTTCTCGACGATATAGCCCTGGATGTTGACGCTGGGACCGTAACGCCAGTCGGTCCTCGGCTGGACGGCCAGCGGCAGAGCGGCCAGCTTGTCGATCATCGCCTGCAGGTCGGCGTCCTGCAGGCCGGCATCCTCATAGCCCGCGCTGACATCGAAGCCTGCCGTATGGCTCATCAGCTCGCGCATGGTCATGGGGTGAGCCTGGGGCTCGGTTCCGCCGTCCGCCGTCGCAACGACGAGGTTAGCGAATTCCGGAATGTGCTTGGCGACCGGATCGTCGAGGCTCCACTTGCCCTCCTCCCAGAGGATCATCATGGCCACGCCGGTCACCGGCTTGGTCATGGACGCGATGCGATAGATGGTGTCGCGGGTCGTCGGCTGGCCGGTAGCGACATCCTGGACGCCATAGGCCTCGAAATGAACGACCTTCCCCTGCCGGGCCAGAAGGGTGACCGCGCCAGCGAGCTTCTTCTGATCAATGAGGCTCTGCATCTCGGCCTTCAGGGCCTCGACGCCCGTCGCCGCAAACCCGGCCTGCTCCGGCGCCACAACGGCGACTTCTGCGGCGGCCGGCCCCACCGCAAGCGTGGCCAATACAGCGGCCGAGGCGGCCGCAGCCAGCCGTCGTGCAAGATGGTGTCGCATCATTCCTCCCTAAGGTGTGTCCCTTGTTGGGAAGCCTCTTAGGGCGCCGCCGGACCGCAGCCTAGAATTTCATGAGCCCGTCAGGCCGGGATGAACTTCAGCGCCACGCCATTATTGCAGTAGCGCAGACCCGTGGGCCGCGGCCCATCCTTGAAGACATGACCCTGGTGTCCGAGACAGCGGGCGCAGTGATACTCGGTGCGGGGAAAGCCGATCTTGAAGTCCGTCTTTTCGCCAAGGGCCCCTTCAATGGGACGATAGAAGCTGGGCCAGCCGGTG